>DAOUQA010000070.1 GCA_030625905.1 Kiritimatiellales bacterium
GCACATTTTTTGGCAGGGTGCGCAGCAATCGGTTTACCTTTTCCTCGAGCCAGCCCGGCACGAGCCAGTCAGGTGCCCAATCCGGTAAAAAGGCCAGTTTGTCGGTCGGACAGACGAGGGCGATGCCATCGAGTTCCTCGCCGGGATCAAAGCTATAAACCAACTGAAAGGCTTCCTCATGGAAGGTGAGTTCGTCGGGGTAATCCTCGGGTGTAATCGGCGTCGATTGTGGATACATCGCATCTGTCATCCGCATGGCGATACGGGCGTGTTTTTTGTGAATCCATTTTTCCAGCGTCTTGACGGAATAGACCTCCGGCGGGAGGAGTTGATCGAAGTGATCGAAGAGGGCATCGTGGTCAAGTAGGGCACCCGGTCGGCGGATTTTTTCCTCTAGCGTGGCAATATCGTCGAGCATTCGGTGGTGCAGCTTCAGCCACCCACCGTGCGTGGTGAGGTGGCCGGGCGCCAGCCCTTCTCGGATAAATATTTTCCGAGCCTCCTCCGGATTGATCGGACCATAGTGGACGGGCCGCCCATCGAGTAGTGTAAGGCCGCCGGAGACGATCGACTCCTTGGCGTAGACGAATCCCTGATCGGAATTCCACTCCGGCTTTTTATAGACGGATTTGCAGAGGTGCGGCGCAACGTCCTCCAGCCATTCCGGCTTGATTTCCGCGACGGTGCGGGCATAGAGCTTGGTGGTTTCCACCAGCGCGAAAACCATCACCCATTCCGGAGGTTTCTTGAAGAGGCCGGAGCCAGGGAAGATAAAAAACTTACGATTGCGTGCGGCGGTAAACTCGCGGTCTTCACCCTTCAACCCAATGTTGGCTGGCAGTCCGGCAAGCAAGCTGCGGTGAACCAGGTCATAATGAAAGTCTTCCAGTGTCGCAGAGTTTTTCACACCCGCTCGCTGCTCTCGCTCAAGCCGCAAAGTCACGGAGGAATCTTTGTGTCTCCGTGCCTTCGTGTGAGACTTCTCCCATCCAAGATCCCGAACAGTCTGCTTCAGGTCGATCCAGAGATTGCGCCATTCCATGACGCGGCGATAGTTGATGAAGTTTTTCTTGCAGAGCTTGCGCAGTTTGCCATGCGATCCGCCTGCACCGCGTTCGGCCTCGATAAAGTTCCAGAGGTTGAGGAGGGTAATGAAGTCGGATTTTGGATCGGTCCATTGTTTGTGCGCGAAGTCGGCGGCTTCGGCCTTTTCCGTAGGCCGTTCACGGACATCCTGAATGGAAAGGAACGAAACCAGCACGAGGATTTCCGGCAATGCGCCTTCATCATGTGCCTGCACGATCATGCGCGCAAGATGTGGGTCGGTTGAGAACTTTGAAATGTCGCGTCCCATTGGAGTCAGGTTGCGGTCTACATCGATGGCTCCGATATCTTGTAGCGCCTTGTATCCTTCGCGTACCAGCGCGGGCTGGGGCGGGTCGATCAACGGGAATCGCTCAATGGGCGGTAGGCCGAGGAGATCCATTTGCAGGATAACACCTGCGAGTGAGGTGCGCCTGATTTCGGGGTCGGTATATTGCGTGCTGTCGTCGAAGGTAGCCTTGTCGTAGAGATAGATGCAGATACCGTCGGTCACACGACCGCAGCGGCCCCGCCGCTGTCGTGCGCTCGCCTGTGATACCTGCTCGACCTGTAACCTCTGCACCTGCGTGCGCGGATTGTAACGGCTCAGCCGCACTAGCCCAGAATCAATCACATAATGGATGCCCGGAATGGTGATGGAGGTTTCCGCGACGTTGGTTGCTAGGATGATTCGGCGCCGTCCGCCGGTCTTAAAAACGCGCTGTTGCTCGCCCATGCTCAAGCGCCCAAAGAGAGGCAGCACTTCGGTGTTTTTCCAGTGTTGTCCTTCCAGTTTTTTGGTGGCATCTCGGATTTCGCGCTCGCCCGGAAGGAAGATCAACACATCGCCCTGATCGTCCACCTCTGAGATCCACCGCATGGCGCGCAGGATATGGTTCGACAGCTCCTCGTCATTGCCCGGTGGCAGGAAAAAGTCTTCCACCGGATAGGTGCGGCCTTCCACTTCGATGACCGGCGCGTTGTCGAAGAATTCCGAAAATCTTTTGGCATCGAGCGTGGCTGAGCTAATGACAATCTTTAGGTCGGGGCGCACCTTGATGAGGTTCTTGAGGTAGCCGAGGATAAAATCAATGTTCAGGCTGCGCTCGTGGGCCTCGTCGATGATCAGACAATCGTATTGCTGCAGATGGCGGTCGCGTTGGGTTTCCGCCAGCAGAATGCCGTCGGTCATGAACTTGATGATGGTTTCGTCGCACGTTTGATCGTCGAATCGTACTTGGCAACCGACCCCTTTTCCATAGGCGGTCTGCATCTCTTCCGCCACACGGCGCGCCATGCCTGTGGCCGCCAGTCTGCGCGGCTGGGTGACGCCGATGCGCCCGGTCGTTCCTGCTCCTGCCTCCAGTACGATTTTTGGCAACTGCGTGGTCTTTCCCGATCCCGTCGTGCCGCAGACAATGACGATCTGGTTTTTCTCGATCAGCTTTTGAATATCCGTGCGCTTTCCGGTGATGGGAAGAATCTCGGGAAAGTCGAGTTTTAGGATAACCGCCGCCCGCTTATGTGCACGTTCCAACGATTGCGCGTGCACATCCTGCAGTTTCGCGATGAGTTTGTCGGTAGGTTTACGGTCATGGATACACTGCCGAACGCGCCGCATTAGTGCATTCAAATGCGTGCGGTCACGCAGTAAAAGCGAGTCCAGCGACTGCTTCACTGTCTGTACTATTTCCTTGGTTTCCGACTGATCCATAAGAGTCGAAAATAAGGACATAGCTGGGAGGACGGTGCAAGGAAGAATAACGACGAAGCGGCCTACCTTGCGCACGGCTAGGCTAATACTATTCCCATAGCTGGATTGTGGAGGAGCATCGGTAGGTGCGGGTTACCCTCTTGCACGGGTCGACGAGACCGTCGGCTCTCCACTTGGTTGCAATTAGCAGTAGGTTCTCGGGGCATAACTTGCTATAGCACTGCCTGCTTTTTTAGGAATTATGAATTCCAATTAATAGAAAATTGCAATGATTCTTGGGGTTAAATTCTCTGGCCCAATTAATGTGAGCCTATTGCACGAATAACTTTTAACCCATTAACCACCTCGTAAAACCGGGCGGTTTTTAAGGGGTATATTAATATGATTACTACATCAAAAATTACGATGCGCTTTGGTAAAACGGCTCTTTTTGAGGACGTTTCGGTCAAGTTTGTTCCGGGCAATCGCTACGGGTTGATTGGAGCCAATGGCTCCGGTAAATCCACGTTCATGAAAATTCTGACCGGTCAGTTGGATCAGACCGAAGGTCAGGTTACGGTCGGTCACGATTGCACGCTTGGATACCTCCGTCAGGATCACTCGACCTTTGATAAACAATCGATCATTGACACCGTTTACACGGGCAATCCCAAGCTATGGAAGCTGCACTCCGAACGCGAATATCTCTACTCTAAAGACGAGCTGACCGATGAAGAGAATGATCGCTGTGGTCATATCGAGGAAGAGTTTGGCGATGCGGGCGGCTACACCATGGAAGCCGAAGCGGCGATGCTTCTGATTGGGCTGGGCTTTACCGAGGATCTGTTTGAGCAAAAGATGACCGTGCTGCAAGGGGGGTTCAAATTGCGCGTCCTGTTGGCACAGGTTCTTTTTGGCCAGCCTGATATTCTACTGCTCGACGAGCCGACCAACCACCTGGATATGGAGTCGATCGAGTGGTTGGTTGATCTGCTCAAGCGCTACACCGGAACGGTCATCACAATTTCGCACGACCGTTTCTTCCTTAACCAGGTGTGCACGTACATTGCCGATTTAGACTTCCATGAAATTCGTATGTTCCCAGGGAATTATGACGACTTTACCATTGCAAGTCTCGAAGCGCGTGAGCTGCAGGAAAAGGCGAACAAGAAGGTCGAGAAACAGGCGCACGAGCTGAAGGCATTTATTTCACGATTCAGCTCCAATGCTTCAAAAGCTAAGCAGGCCACATCGCGTAAAAAGACGCTCGATAAACTGGATATTAAAAAATTCAAGGCCAGTAGCCGGGTCTCTCCCTTCATCCGCTTTAACCCCAAGACCCGTCTGGGCGATAAGGTGATCGATGCCAAAGTGATCTCCAAGTCGTATGACAATGAACTGTTCAGTAACTTTTCCTGCACGATCGGGCCGGAAGAGCGTGTGGCCATTATTGGTAAAAACGGTATTGGGAAAAGTACGTTGCTGAACATCCTTTGCGATCAGATGAAGAGCGACGCCGGGCAGGTTAAGTTGGGCGAAACGGTGCAGGTTGGAATGTTCCCGCAGGATTCCGCGGATCTGCTGGATCCTAAGGTTAGCGCTCTCGAGTGGCTCGGTCGTTTTGCTGCAAGTGGAACCTCCGAAGTCGAGTTGCGCTCTTTTATGGGGCGGATGCTTTTTCGCGGTGAAGATGTCATGAAAAAGGTGGGCGTCCTTAGTGGCGGTGAAAAGGCCCGTTTGATTATTTCAAAAATGACGATGGAGGGGGGCAATGTATTGGCATTGGATGAGCCGACCAACCATCTGGATCTGGAATCCATCGAAGCGCTCAACTTTGCCCTTTCGCTATTCAAAAATACCATGATCTTTGTTTCGCACGACCACCGCTTCATCGCCACGCTGGCCACCCGCATTTTCGAAGTCACAGAAGATGGCATTGTCGATTATCCCGGCACACTGGACGACTACGAAGCGCTGAAAAAGAGCCAGAAGGGCAAGTAATACAAAACCTTCAACGCAAAGACGCCGAGATCGCCGAGACTCGCTAAGTTAGCTCTGCGAAGCTTTGTGTTCTTTGCGGCTTTGCGTTAAAAACAATCCAGAAAGGAAAAAAGATGATTAAGCATATCGTGATGTGGAAGTTTAAGGATGAAGCAACCGAAGTGGACAAGCTGGAGATGAAGCGCCAGTTGGAGTCGCTGAAGGGCGTGGTGCCGAGCTTGGTGAATATCGAGATCGGACTGGACGTTTCCTGCAAGGAGGCATCGATGGACATGGTGCTCTACTCCGAGTTCCAAACTACGGAAGACCTCACGGCCTACGCCGGACACCCGGAGCATTTAAAAGTCGTCGAATTCGTCAAGCCGCTCGTCTGCGAACGCGCGGTCGTCGATTACGAAGTTTAATTTAGACGGGATTAACAGGATCGACAGGATATCCTGAAAATCCTGTTCATCCTGTCAGAAATATTATGTCGCACAGTAAGTCAAATATAGTGTTGATCGGGATGCCGGCGAGCGGGAAGAGCACGGTGGGCGTGCAACTGGCGAAGTGGCTTTCGATGGGCTTCATCGATACCGATCTACTGGTGCAGGCGCGCGCGGAAGAAAGCATGCAGGCCTTTCAGGATGCCAATGGCATGGATACCTACCAGACCTTGGAATGCGAGACGGTAAGGTCGCTCGTCTGCGCAAACTGCGTGATTGCCACCGGCGGAAGCGCGGTCTACTGCGACGGTGCGATGCAGCACCTCAAGGCCATCGCCAAGATCATTTTCCTCGATGTGCCGGTGGAGGAAATCAAGCAACGCATCGGCGACACCTCCGAGCGTGGCGTGGTCATCAAAGCTGGCATGACACTCGACGACCTCCATGCCGAGCGCCGCCCGCTCTACCTTGAATATGCCGATGCCGTCATCGACTGTTCCGGCAAGCCGCAGGATGAACTGTTGGCCGAGATTCGCGAATTGGCGTAGACGGAGCTTCCGGCTCCGTTTGGATGAACCCACGCGCGTCGAGTCAGCGAACGGAGCTGGAGAAGCTCCGTCTACGAATCAAGCCGCGAAGATGCAGGTCTTGCCTTCCGTGAATCCGCGCTCGTGCAGGATGGGTCGGATCTGGTCGCGGACACCGCGCTTTCCAACCATGGGAAGAACAAAGCAGGTTTCGGGGTCGGGGATCTCGTTGGGCAAGATGACGGGCGTACCGCAGTTGAGCTGGCGGTTTTTGATGTCGATGTATTGCGTAATGCGTATTCCGTATTGCTCCAGAATGGCGACTCTTTTTCGGGTGACCCGTCCCGCTCCCCAGACGATTAGCTCCGGGTGGTGAGGGTTATTTTTCTCCAGCCACTGGAAAAGATAGTCGGCCTTTGTTTTGTAGAAGGCATCGATGCTGTAGCGCTCGTCGGTGCGCGAGAGGCGATGAGACGGATCGTTCCACGTGAGCAGTTCCTCGTCGACCTTGCCGGCCTTGACGCCGGTGGCCATCCAGCGCAGCCATAGCTCGTAGTCCTCCGGGAAGGGGCCGTCGCGGTAGGCACCGTATTTCTCGAATAGCTCGCGGCGGAACATGACCGAAGGGTGGGCGAAGGGCGATTCAACAAAGCGGTTGAGCGCGATATCGTCCGGCTCGATCAGCTCGTTGATCCAATCGACGTGCGCAGCGTAGCCTGCCTGCTTTTCACGGTCGCCACCAAACCCGACCCGGCAGCCGACGATTCCAAGGTCTGGAAATGCATCGAGGAATGAGGCCTGTTTTTCGATGCGCTCGGGGTGGCAGAGATCGTCGGCATCCATGCGGGCGATGTAGTCGCCATTGGCAGCGGCCAGCCCGTCGTTGAGTGCGGACACGATGCCGCGGTGCGAATGGTCGAGCAGTTTGATGTTCGGTTGATTCCTCAGAAGCTCCAACGTCCCGTCGGTCGATCCGTCGTTGACGACAATGATTTCCATCGATTGAAAGCGTTGCGCCCGCAGGCTGTCGAGTGCCTGAAGCACCGTGCCTTCGGCGTTGTAGACCGGCATGACGACTGAAACCTTCATGCGGGAATTAAAGCATGAACAGATCGGGAATAGGCAGAATAATTTGGTGGCAGAATCATTTGGGTCACAGGAGAACATTATTCTGCCACCAAATGATTCTGCCTGAATCAGTCGAAGTAGGGATGGAATGCGGGGGGCAGGTCGTGGAAGTCGATGCTGGAAATCTCAGAGGAGAAGTCGTGGGAGTTGAGGGTGTTCCAGTAGAGGACGGTTTGGCCTTCGAGCTTGCCGGAGCGCAGGTCGTGGAGCAGGGCGGCGGCGGTTTTCCCGGTGTAGGTGGTTTCGAGTTGCACGTTTTCCGAGGTTTTGAATTGCTCTACGGCTTCGCGTCCGGCGGGGGTGGGGATGCCGTAGCCTTCGCCGAAGAATTCGTCGCGGATGGCAATGTCGGATTCCTCGACAACTGGGGTTTTTTTGTCCACAGATTTCGCAGATTGACGCAGATTTTGTTCTGCCGCGTTTTTTGATGGAGGCTCTGTGTCTCCGTGCCTCTGTGGTGGAAATAATTTTTCGCACAGCTCGTCGCAGAGTTTCTTGATGTGGCTTTCGTTGCGGAAGGCGGGGTCGACGACACGGATGGCTTCGACGCGGGTGTCGAGTCCGGCGAGCTTGAGGCCGACGAGCAGGCCGGCGAGTGTGCCGCCGGTGCCCATGGGGAGGTAGATGACGTCGGGGCAATGCCTGCTGGAAGCGGGCGGTACGGGCGTATCGCCGCCATCTTGGCGGCTCTGCCGAGCCAGTTCGAAGGCGGCGGCGACGAAACCGAGCGCGCCGGTGGCGTTGGTTCCGCCAACGGGAACGATGTACGGATGAATTCCATCTTCGGCCAGGCACCGATCGGAAAGTTGCTTGGTGGCTTCGGGAAACTCGGTGTAGTCGGTGCAGAGGTGCATCCCGGCACCGGCGGCGTGCTGCATGAGGATATTCTTGCGGACGTGGTCGCTGGTTTGCTGCGGCGCGAGGATGGAGATAGCATTGAGCCCGAGCTTGCGGCAGCAGACGGCGGTGGCGAGCGCATGGTTGGAGCCGACTGCGCCATAAGTGATGACGCTTTTTCGCCCTTCGGCCAGCGCCTCGCCGAGCAGGAATTCAAGTTTACGGATCTTGTTTCCGCCGTAGACCGGGCCGCTAAGGTTGTCCTGCTTCATGAACAGGTTTGCGCTGATGGCGGCGAGCGGACGGATGGGGGTGGGGAGGATGGCGAGTTCCCTCTTTGGAAATGGGTTCAACAGTGCGTTCATGGAGCGAAAAGATAGCAAGGCCATCGGTTCGATGCGACTGATCTTTTCGGCTGTTATTCTCCCAAATATAAGGGTTCCAATCCCGTGGGTAGAAACTTTATCTTTTTTCTGTTATTGGGGAAAATACCTATATATTGTGCGTCTGCTTTGGGAGAACACTACATATTGTGGATATGGCTACAGGTATTTTCCCTTAGAATCGGCGGAATATCCACTAGATAGGCATTTTTAAAAGGGGCATAAGGCATGGAGATAAAAGTAATAAAGAGAGACGCTGCCAGCGTTGAATACGACGAGTCGAAAATCTACAAAGCCATCGAAAAAGCGGTTCTGAATGCAACCCAGAGCGAAGGCGATGTCCCACCACACCTGACCACCATTATCAAGGATATTACCGGCAAGCTGGATAACATCATCAAGGGCTATGAGCATCATGGCAAGAACGAGGTGGATGTGGAAACCATTCAGGATCTCGTTGAGCAGCAGTTGATGGGCGCCGGTCTCTACGACGTGGCGCGCGCCTACATCCTCTACCGCGAAGAACACAAGAAGGCCCGCAACCAGCGTCTGCGTCCCGATGCCTCCGCGATTCAAGACTACATGCTCGCGAGCCGCTATGCCCGCTACCTCCCCGAGATGGGTCGCCGCGAAACCTATGCCGAAGCGGTTGGCCGTGTATGCGACATGCACCTGCGCCGCTATCCCCAAGCCGAGGAGGATATCCGTTGGGCCTTCGACCAGGTGCTTGACCGGCGCTGCCTGCCGTCGATGCGCTCCATGCAGTTTGCCGGGCCGGCCATCGAAAAAAACCATGCCCGGATGTACAACTGCACGTTTGGTATCTGCGACCACGTCGGGTTTTTTCGCGATGGCCTCTTCCTGCTGCTGTGCGGCACGGGGGTTGGGTTCAGCGTCGAATTCGAGCATATTGAAAAGCTTCCGGTGCTTGCTCCATCGGTAGACGAAGGTACCGTGCGCCACTTCAACGTGCCCGACACCATCGAGGGCTGGGCGGATGCCATGCACGAGCTGGTGCTGAGCTATATGGAGGGATATCTCGTCGAGTTCAACTATTCACAAATCCGCCCTCGCGGCAGCTTTTTGAAAACCTCGGGTGGCCGCGCCCCCGGCCACGTGCCGCTGCGCCGTGCGCTGGAACGCGCCCGCAATATTTTCGACGGTGCGCTTGGCCGCAAGCTCAAGCCGATCGAAGCCTACGACATTATGATGCACGCGGCCGATGCCGTGATTGCCGGCGGCGTGCGCCGCTCCGCCACCATCTGCCTCTTTTCGCCGGACGACGGCGAAATGATGAACGCCAAGCGCGGCAACTGGTTCGAAGAAAACCCGCAGCGTGGACGTTCCAACAACTCCGTGAAGCTGATCCGCAACGAAACCTCCAAGGCGCAGTTCCTACGCATCTTCACCAAGCAGAAGGAGTGGGGCGAACCAGGGTTTTACTTTGCCAACGACCTGTCGCACGGCTGCAATCCTTGCTGCGAGATTGGCCTCAATCCGCACCTCGAAACAAAGGACAAGGACGGCAACGTGACGGTTGAATCCGGTTGGCAGTTCTGCAACCTGACTGAAATCAACGGGGCGAAGCTGTGCTCCGAAGAGGACTTCCGCATAGCGGTGCGGGCGGCAACCATTATTGGAACCTGCCAAGCGGGATACACTGAGTTCCCATACCTCGGCGACACTACCGAGGAACTCTGCCGCCGCGAGGCGCTGCTCGGCGTATCGATCACCGGCATGATGGATTCACCATCTGTCACGCTCGATCCGGTGATGCAGCAGCAAATGGCTAAATATGCCATTGAGGTCAACCGCGAAATATCGCTCAAGATCGACACCGAGCCGGCCGCGCGCCTGACCTGCGTCAAACCGGCGGGATCGACCTCGCTGTTGCTGGGAACTGCGTCCGGCATCCACCCGCGCCACGCCCGCCGCTATTTCCGCCGCGTGCAGGCCAACAAGACCGATCCGGTCTACAGCTTTTTCAACGAGCAAAACCCGCACATGTGCGAGGAATCCGTCTGGAGCGCCAACAAGACCGACGATGTCATCACCTTCTGCGTCGAGGCTCCGGACGAAGCGATTTTGCGCAACGAAATGTCCGCGATGGAGCTACTCCAGCACGTCCACTCCACCCAGCAAAACTGGGTGGTGCCCGGTACCGCGCGTCCCGAGATGAATCCGGGTCTCTACCACAATGTCTCCAACACCTTGACGGTCCGCGACGATGAGTGGGACGATGTCGCCGACTACATATGGGGAAACCGCGCCGACTTTACCGGCATCAGCATGCTGGCTGCGTCGGGCGATAAGCTCTACCAGCAGGCTCCGCACGAAGAGGTTGTTACTGCCCAGGACGAGACGCTCTGGAACGAGTTGATCACCAAGTTCAAGCCGATTGACTACACGTTAATGCACGAACGCGAAGACGCTACCAACCTGCAGGGCGAAGTCGCCTGCGCCGGCGGCGCATGCGAGTTGGTCTAGATTTTCCAGCCCTTGTAAGATACAAAGCGCGCGCTCCGGAAACGGGGCGCGTTTTATTTGTCCGG
>DAOUQA010000051.1 GCA_030625905.1 Kiritimatiellales bacterium
AGTGGTTACTTGGATTCGTTGTGGCTGTTTCTAGCCTCATTATTGGACTCAAATCTATGAATTGATTAAAATTAGAAATAGGGGTCAGCCGATGAATCTTAGAATCAAGGATGTTGTGAGAGAAAAATGAATAGGGGAGGATGGCGTTTTCTAAGATTCAGCGGCTGACCCGAATGGCACTTTATGTTGCGCAGGGCATTGCCACCCCTGTGTTTCGGGTGGCACTTGCCGGTGTACGCAACATAACACCGCGTGAAAGTTTGGTTAGGAACGCCATCAGTCCTGGTTGTTTCCACTGCGCGGATTCTGCCGGGCCTTCTCTACCATCTTCTGGTGGGGGAACTTTTTCCAAGGCAGCTCGCTTGCGCTCGATGCTGACTTCCAGGTACTGGCTGGTTGTGCGCAGATCCGCATGTCCCAACCATTCTTGCACGAGCACGATATCGGATCCGCTTTCGAGCAGATGCAGCGCGATGGTGTGGCGAAAGACGTGCGGGGTGATGCGCCGGCCTTGTAGCGAGGGGCAGTGGCATGCCGCCTCGGTAGCGAGTTTTTCAATGCGTCGCCAGATGCCGAACCGTGTCATGGGCTGGCCTTTGATACTGAGGAACAGATGTTCGGAATGGAGGCCTATTTGCTCGCGGTATTCGAGATAGTGAGTGAGCGCGGCGAGGGTTTCTTCCCGTAGCGGGATGACTCGGGTTTTGTTGCCTTTACCGGTGAGCGTAACGGTTGCGGGGGTTTCGAAGCGCAGATCCCGGATGCGCAGATCGGCGAGTTCCTGGACGCGCCCGCCGCTTTGGTACATCAGTTGCACGAGGGCTATGTCGCGGACCCCGAGCAATCGGCAGGGGTCGGGAACGGCGAGGATGGCACCGACTTCATCGAGCGTCATACTCGGCGGAGGGGCGTGTTCGATTTTCTTCTGGCGGATGGCTTGAATGGTCTCATTGAGGTGCATGAGTTCGGGCGCATTGCCGGCGAGAAAGTGAAAGAAGGTTTTGATCGCGGCCAGTCGTTGGTTACGGGTGGCGGCCGTGTTCTGGCGGCTGCTTTCAAGGTCGTCAAGGAAGTCGATGACCAGCTCGCGGCTGAATTGGCCGATGTCCAGGTTTTCCGGCTGTTGAGCAAAGCGGGCGCAGGCGAAGTGGATGAGCAGTTTGATGCAGTCGCTGTAGCTGCCGATGGTGTTGGCGGACAGGCCGCGCTCGGCGGCGAGGTGGTTCTGGAAGAAGGTGGTGACGAGATGGCTGAAGGTCATTGTTCGTTCTCCGGTTGGGGGTTGTTTGGATTGGGTAGGCGTGCGGCTGCGACGTGCAGTTCACCCGGTTCGATGTGCAGGTAGATCTGTGTGTTATGGATATTTACATGACCCATGGCCGTGGCGAGGACGGGGAGCATGGTGTTGATGTCGCACCCTTCTTCGCGCCAGAGCGCAAGCCGGCGGCAGGCGTAGTTGTGGCGCAGGTCGTGCAGGCGCGGCGGGGGTTGGCCGCACAGTCCGCAGTCTCGGCACAGGTGGCGGAACCCTTTGTGGGCCTGGTCATAGCTCAGCGGCTTGTTGAAGGCTCCGATGAACAGGGGCGACGCTTTCGAGGTGCCGGCGTGATGGCTGCGGACGCCCAGATAGCGGGTCAGTGCCGAGCAGGTGGATGGGCTCATGGGCACGAAGCGTTGCTTGCCGAATTTTCCATGGACGACATGCAGAACCGATCGCTGCCGGTCGATATCAGCCAGCGTCAGATGCAGTGCTTCGTTGATGCGCAGCCCGGTGCTGTAGAGCAGGCCGATGAGCATGTTGAGGCTTGGCGCGCGGATGCCGCCCGCTGGCCGGAGGAACTGCGCGGCGGCCATCAGGTCAGCGATTTGGCGGGGTTCGATTCGGTAGAACCGCACGGTGGGGGCATGGCGCGCAATAATGTCTGCGGGCAGGACCGCACTCTGCGGGAACCTCGCATGCAGGTAACGGCTGAACTCCCGTAACGAACTGATCCGACTCTGGCGTATGAAACCCTTCAGGTGCGCAGTGGTCTCGACATAGCGCCGCAACGAGGCAATCCTCAGTCCGGTGCCGGGATCCCCGGTGGCATCGTCGACTAAAAATCGGTCGAAATAGCTCAGTGTGCGCTCCTGACTGGTGTAGTCGTAGCCCTGCATGCGCTTGAAGGCGACAAACTGTTGCATCTGTTCCGCCAAAACGCTGTGGAAGCCGATTGTTTTTTTCATGCCACACCTCCCGGCCATGGCAAGGCGGCCTGTTGCAGCGTCTGCACGTCGGTCTTGGCATAGATCAGCGTGCTTGACGGATCGCGATGGCCCAGCATATCGACGACATCCTTGAAGGGAACTTTTCCGGTCATGCGCACCGCAAACGCATGGCGCAGGCCGTGCGTGCCGCGCGACACCCCGTCGGGTACCGGCACATTGGCGCGTAGCAACCGTCGGTGAATCATCTTCGACAGATGCGACGAGTCCGACAGAGCCGCCCCCGTGGTTGCGGTCAGGAAAATCTGGGGCAAAGACGATTCGGGGCGACCGTTAACGATATAGTCAGTCAGCCGATTGCCCGCTTTGGCCGTGAGATGCTGCTCGATCGGCCGCCCGCCCTTGGCGGCAGGAAAGTGGATTCGTTCGTTCTGCCAATCAAGATCCTCCAGACGCAAGCGGCGGACTTGGATGCCCCGCACCCCGTAGGTGCTGAGCAAGCAAATGATCGCCGCATCGCGTCGAGCAACCGGGTCGGAACGATCAATGCTCTCTTCCAGCGCGAGAATGCATGCTTCCGGCAATGCCTTGGGAAGGCCGGACATCCTGTATCGCCGCACCGTTGGAACCAGCGCCGATAGATCGTTCGCCATGAACTGCTCTTCATAGGCGAAACGAAGAAAGGCTCGAGCGGCACTGTACATGTTCTGCCTCGAACCCGGACCGTATCGCATCGCGTAATCGATAAAAAAATGCCCGAGCGTTACGGGGTCGATTTTTAAAAACAGACCGGCGGCGGTCTCTGGCGGCCCGAGATAGTTGAACAAACGATCCACATACGCGAGTCGCACCTTGAGAGTATCCTCGCAAACATTCCGGATGGTCAGGTTGTAGTGGCGATACCGCTCGCGCAAGGCGGACAGCGTCAATATGGCAGGGTTCGCAACTGAATTCAGCATGATGCATCTCCTTTTTAGTGACGTTGTCACGGTAAGGATGATGCACCGCTACGCAAAAGTATTATGTTGCGTACATCGGGCAGTATGCCCCAGAAACAGGGGTTGAAGTGGCTCTACGCAACATAATTGCGCGCGTAACATAAGGCCTTTTATGTTGCACGCAACATAAAGTACCATTCTCGGCTGACCCCTATTTATTTACTATTCCAGCCGCGTTGCGCCTTGCGCGCGCTAATTGGAGAAACGAACAAGGCCGGGGATGTACCCCTCGGATCTTGGCTCCCTCCCCTTTTCCTCGAGGAAGAGCCTCAAGCATTAGGCTTTCCGAACGGGAATCCGCTTCAGCTTCCCAACCTGCGGAAGCTTTCCAATGATCGGGGCCGCGTAATCGATGAAAGCCTGCGTGACGTTGTTGCCTGCCGCATTGATAAACTTTGCGGGCATGTGCTGCGTTTCCTTGGCGACACTCCGGATCGGTACGCGCTTGAACTCGACCGCATACTTCCTGCCCGGCTTGCGCTTGATGGCAATGCTGCCATCCCTGGCTCCGCCAATCGCCTCCTTGACGGCGGCGGCACCGACGCCGAACGCCTCCTTGGCATCGGTTTCGGAAACGCATCCGGCAAATGAGCGCTGAAGGTAGCCGAAGGTATCGGCTCGCACACGGGCAATGCTGGTCTTTCTCTTGATTTCCTGCGCAAGAATGTCCCCCAATGCACCGGTTCCGCTCAGCTGCACATTGCCATGGGCATCGACCTCCTTGGCGGAAGCGCCCTTGGTGACGATCGGCGTGCCCTTGGCATCCACAATGCCTTCGGAAACGGAAATCACGCAACGACCAAACTTTTTATGGACGGCCTTCACATCCTTGATAAAGCGGCTCATGGCAAACGGACGCTCCGGGAGGTAGACGAGGTGCGGCCCACCCGTTTCGTCTTGGCGGGCAAGGGCGGCGGCGGCCGTGAGGAAGCCGGCCTGGCGACCCATGACTACGTTGATCTTCACGCCGCCGAGCGCAATGTTGTCGAGGTCATCGCCCATGAAGGCCTGCGCGACAAACTTGCCGGCCGACCCAAAGCCGGGTGTATGGTCGTTCTGCCGCAGGTCGTTATCGATCGTTTTGCAGATGTGGAAACAGTGCAACGGGTATTTCGCCTTTTTGGCTTCCTCGTTGAGGATGTGGGTGGTTTCGGCGGAGTCATTGCCACCGATATAAAAGAAATAGCGGACATTGTATTTTTCCAGCACCCGGAAAATTGCGACACAGTCGGCCGGGGTCGGCTTGCGGCGGACGGAGCCGAGCGCCGAAGAAGGCGTGTTGGCGACCGCTTCGAGGGTGGTTTTCGACTCCTTCTTCAGGTCGATCAGGTTTTCGTCGAGAATGCCCTGTATGCCATGGAGTGCGCCGTAGATATTCTTGATTTCCTTGTTCTTCTTCGCCTCCAGTACCGCCCCGACCAGGCTCTGGTTGATCACGGCCGTCGGTCCGCCGCTCTGCGCGATGAGCATGTTCCCTTCAATCGTCTTTTTTGATGCCATGGTTCCTCTTCCCTTTGGTTTGAAATGAACGGGAACCATAATCGTTCGGCATCCTAAATCAAGCAAACCCTGCAAACGGATAATGGAGCCAATATTTGCGATCAAACGGGGTTGACTCGTTTGGGCGATTCTATATAAATGCCCGCTTGTTTCCCGTAGAACGGAATCCCGACGGAAGGATCATCGCCAAAGGAACAAATACCGCATGGTGCGGGGCGAGCGCCCACTTGAAATACATGGGGCAGGTTTTCCAACCTGCCTGGGCAGACTGAAGAGTCTGCCCCACATGGAAGGGCGGCCGGTAGAACCGGCTTAATTCAGAGGGATGCAAACGGGAACAGGAGAAATGAAATGAAATATACTGGACCGAAAATCAAGAAGGCACGCCGTCTGGGCGTTGCCCTGTCGCCTAAATCCGAAAAATTCCTCGAACGCCGTCCGAATCCTCCGGGACAGCACGGCCCGAGCCGCCGCCGTGGAAAGCAGTCCGACTATGGCCGCCAGTTGACCGAAAAGCAGCGCCTGCGCCACCAGTACAACATGAGCGAAAAACAGCTTCGCGGCGTATTCGCCAAAGCCTCGCGCAAGCAGGGCAACACCGGTGAAGTAATGCTGCAAATGCTCGAAAGCCGCTTGGATGTCGTCGTCCTGCGTGCCGGCCTTTGCCGCTCAATCTACCAAGCCCGCCAGATGGTTTCCCACGCGCACTTCCGCGTGAACGGCAAGAAGGTCAACATTCCTTCCTATTCCGTGCGCATTGGCGACAAAATTACCGTCCGCGAAAAATCCAAGGAGCTCGACAGCTTCGTGCTCGCGCAACAGGTCGCCAAGACCCCCGAGTACATCACGGCGAACGACAAGGAGCTAACCGCCGAGCTCAACCGCATCCCTACCCGGGAAGAGGTTCCCGTGGTCTGCGAAATCTCGTCTGTGGTCGAATTCTACGCCCGCTAACCGATCCCTTTTTGGATCCGAAAAACCGCTCCTTTTGGGGGCGGTTTCTTTTTCAGGGTCCCGTATCCGCCGGCAAATAGATGATGGCCGATGTCCGCGGCTTGGCCATGGGTTTTCCGCGGGCTTCCGTAAAAAAGCAGATGCCGCCCGGCGTCGTGGCCGCAGACACGGATACCCGGCTTTTCCACGTTGTAGCCGAAGCCGCAGTCGCCGCCCCAAGCACCGCCATAAAAATTCGTCTATTGATCTCCAGCTTCATGATTGGCAAGCCGTTTGCTGTTTATAAATCATTCTGCCTAAAATCCGTTTAGCTACGCATTATTCATCCGACCGGATGCGGCCGCGTAGTTTTTTCTTTGTTCCCTGCTTAGTTTTTGCATCGAGCATTCTAGCCTTGGCACGGCGTGAGCGGCGGCGCTTCTGGCGGCGTATTTTTTCGATGGCCTGCTGCTTTGCGCTCTTTTCCCCGAGTTTTTTTTCTTCGATCCGGTCGCACAGCTCACGGCGCGCCCAGTAGCGGTTGTCGGCCTGCGAGCGCGTTTTCTGGCACCGGATATCAATGCCGAAGGGATGATGGACAAGCTGGACGCACGATGAGGTCTTGTTGATCTTCTGCCCGCCACTCCCGGACCCGCGGATAAAATGCTCGTCGATATCCCGCTCCCGGATACCGAGTGCCTCCATCCGTTCCTTTAGCTTTTCCCATTTTTCATCCGTTATCATAATTCCGAGGCAATAGTTATCAGTTATCGGTTATTCGTATAGCACAAACTGCAACACATGCGAAGGAACGCAACCCTAACAACCAAATAACAGACAACCATCAACCGGAACCGAAGGTTCCTGTTTCGCAATTGATTTCAGCCCATCTGTGGTTATCATGACCCGATGCTAAAACGACTCGCCACAACTCCGCCCATCCGCAAGGCGCTAGCCGACCGGCTCGCCGCCCGTGCGTGGAACACGCCCCAGCTCGGCATCGTACTCGGCGTGCTCCTCCTGCTCTATTTCCTCACGTCGTTTGTCGGGCTGTTCTTCTATGAAGAGCAACTCCCCTTGGCCCGGCTGGTGGCAACCCTCCTGATCTATACTGCCATCGTGGTGCTCATCGCCCACGTCAACCGCCAGCGCGGCGGCTCGTGGGCCGACAACTTCGGACTGGGGTTCCTGCAGCTGAAAAAACTGGTGCTCTCGCCCGTGCTCTATCTGGCATTCATCCCCTTCCTGATCCTGGCGGCAAAGGCCTGGCACCTGTTTCTGCAAGATATACTCGGGCTGGAAATCGAGTTGCAAAAGGTGGCGCAGGTTATTGTGCAAGAGCTCTCATGGCTGCAGATTCTCTACATCCTGACGGCGGTTTTTATTGCGCCGTTCTTCGAGGAAATCATGTTCCGCGGCATGGTTTTTCCATACCTTGTAAAACACGCCGGCCTTGCCAAAGGAACCGTACTGGTGTCGCTACTGTTTGCGGCCATGCACTTCCACCTGCCGTCGTTCTTGCCGCTTTTCCTGCTGGCCGCCGTGCTCTGTCTCGCCTATTGGCGTACCGGCTCGCTCTGGGTCGGCATCGGTATGCACGCCATCTTCAATGCCGTCAGCATCCTCGCGCTCAATATTGTGGATTGATTTGTTTGGCAGGGAGGTTGAGCCCGCCGCCGCCAAATCCCAACAATTCTATCTGGCGGAGTTCCATTGGTCACCGATATACACCGAAGAGAACTCCGCGCGCGCGAACACGGTCATTGCCGCGGGGCAAAGAGCGGGTTTCGATAAAATCTGGTGCATGTGTTACGACGAGTCCCTGCTCTCATGTTTCCATGAATCCGCCTTCCATTCCCGCACGCTTCCCCATAGTATTCCGCCCATGGAACCCATAACACTATACATCACCCTCCTGCTGGCGGGCTTTATGCTCATTGGAATGGAGATCTTCATCCCGGGCGGTATTCTCGGCATCATCGGGGCGGTGGCCTGGTTGGTGGCCGCCGGCGTCGGCATGAGCAAATTCGAAACCCCGTGGAACATGCTCAGCGCCTTTGCGCTGTTGCTCATGGGCGTGCTGACCTTCGTCGTCTGGATCAAGTATTTCCCGAAAAGCCGCGTCGGCAAAATCCTCTCGCTCAACGAAAGCTCGGCCGACTATAAAGCGCACAGCACGGACGATGCCCTCCCCGTCGGCACGGCCGGAGAAGCAGTTTCGACCCTCCGTCCATCGGGCATTGCCCGGTTCGATGGCAAACGCGTCGATGTCGTGGCCGACGGCGAGTGGATCGAAGCCGGGCGACCCGTAAAGATTTCTTCAACCGCCGACGGCCATATCTCTGTCGTGAAAGCATAGCTCCCATGCAAATCAAACTTCCAACCCTTGGACTTTTTGCCGCACTCGCCCTCCAGACGCACGCCACCGGCTTTATCGCTACCAACACCTACATCATCACTGAAGGTCAGGTTGTTGCCGAGGAACAGTGGGTAGCCGCCGGCATCGCCGAGACGGAGGGAACCTTCAAGGACGACCTATTCATCAGCTCCGGCGGCCAGTTGGCACTAAACGGATCCTATGAAGGGAATATCTGGGGAGCGGCCGGTGGTATCGCAAACATGGGCGGCCGATGCGGGCGGAACGTACGGCTGGCCGGCAAGTCGGTGCGCATCGACGGCCCTGTCGACGGCAACGTAATGGCCATGGCCGAGACCATCATTGCCACCACCAATGCCGTCATCGCCGGGCATGCACGGCTGATTGGATCCAGCGTCATCTTCGAGGGGAACATCCAAGGCGATGTCTCCATCTCCGCCGCCCGTATCGTGACGCTGGGCGGGAGCATCGGCGGCAATGTCAAGGTGGTTGCGCCCGACATCCTTTTTTCGCGCGGCACGCACATTGCCGGCGACTTTTCCTATACCGCAAACAAGGAACTCGTTCCCGCCGAAGGCGTGGTGGCCGGGAACCTGGAGCGCGTCGTCCCGCAAAGCCCTCCCCCGTTCTCCATGGATCGACTGACCTCGCGCACCATGTGGTTCCTTGCCGCATTCCTGGCGGGAGTGCCGTTCATCGCCCTATTCCCGATGACCACGGCAATGGCTTCGCAACTCGTCAGGAAATCACCATGGAAATGCCTGATGGCCGGCTTTCTGGCATCGATCGCACTTCCACTCTTTGGCATGATGTGCGCATCGTCGATCATCGGCATACCGCTCGGCGCACTGACCCTGGCCGGGTGGGGGATAATGTTTTACCTCAGCCGCATCATCATGGGGCTGGTACTTGGCACCTTGATTCTCCGGACTATCGGAACGTCGATAGGCCGCGTCCTGCTGGCGATGGCGCTGGGGTTGGCCATCATCTATCTCGCCACCATGATTCCATCCATCGGCGTGCCCGTCCAGCTGACCGTGGTTTGGATGGGCATGGGTGCGCTGATCCTTGCCCTGCTCCAGAAACGCCGCCTGATCATCCAGGCGCCCGAGGAACTCAAGCAACTTGAAGAACTGAAGAAACAAACCATCACCGAAAAACCGGAGGATAAATAATGGAACAAGTCATCCTAGTACTCACCATCATCGCCGCACTCGTCATACTGGCACTGCTCGCCGTAGTCATGTCGGTGGCTCTCCTATGGGTCCGGGCCTATGCCGCGCAAGCACCGGTCCGCATCTGGAGGGATCTGATCGGCATGAAGCTGCGCCGCGTCCCGCCACACCAGGTGGTCCTGACCTACATCTCGGCCATCAAGGCCGGGGTCGACGTCTCCACCGGCATGCTCGAAGCCCACTACCTTGCGGGCGGTAGCATGCAGAACGTCGTGCGCGCCATGATCGCCGCCGACAAGGCCAATATTACGCTGAAGTTCCAGCAGGCCGCCGCCATCGACCTTGCCGGCCGCAACATTATCGATGCTGTCCAGACCAGTGTGAACCCGAAGGTGATCGACTGCCCCGACCCGGATAAAACCGCGTCCGGCATGCTCGATGCCGTGGCCAAGGACGGCATCCGCCTGCTTGTGAAGGCGCGCGTAACCGTGCGCACCAACCTCGAAAGCCTCGTCGGCGGCGCCACCGAGGACACTATTGTTGCCCGCGTCGGACAGGGTATCGTCAGCGCCATCGGTTCAATGGATTCCTACAAGAATGTGCTCGAAAACCCCGATGCCATCAGTCGCCGGGTACTCGAAAGCGGGCTCGATGCACAAACCGCCTTCGAGATTGTTTCGATCGATATCGCCGACATCTCCGTTGCCGGGGTCGGGCAGATCTCCAACGTCGGTGCCAAGCTCGAAACCGACCGCGCCGAGGCCGACAAGATCATGCGCCAAGCCGAAGCCGAAGGCCGCCGCGCCATGGCGATCGCCCAAGAACAGGAAATGCGCGCCCGCGTCCAGGAGATGCAGGCCAAAGTGATCGAGGCCCAGGCCGAAGTTCCGTTGGCCATGGCCGAAGCCTTCCGGAAGGGCAACCTCGGCGTGATGGACTTCTACCGCATGCAGAACATCATGGCCGATACCTCCATGCGCGAATCCCTCGCCGGCGGAGATGAAGATCAGGGCACCGACAAGAAATAGTCAATCGTCCACAGATTACGCAGATTACCTAGATTCCTAATCTGCGAAAATCTGTGCAATCTGTGGACATATTTTGGAGAATTAAAGTGGAAGATCTGGTTCCTTTATTAATCTTCGTTGTCATAGCCGTCGCCAACCTCCTGAAGTTTGCGGCGGACAAGGGCCGCAAGAAAAAACAAACGCCACCGCTGGACGGCAAGGCACCATCCAAGCGGCAACCGAGCACCCTTGAGAAGTTCTTCGAGGAGATTGCCGAGAAGCTGGAGCCGCAGCCCCCCGAGCCATCCGATTGGCCGGAGAGCCGCGAACGCCCCGACTACATGGGGGAGATGGCGGAGTTCCAGCACGCCCAAGCCGAAGCGTTCAAAGAAGAAACAGCGGAAATCCTCCCGATGCCGCCACCGGAACCCGACCCTGTCTCCGCCAGCTGGAAAGATGTCGCGGATGCTCCCGAAGTCCAAGTTGGCGCTCAAGCGACCTCGCTAAAATCGGCAATGAAGTCCATGCCGGCGATGCTTACCCATTCAAAGGGAATGCGCATGACTTCGGCACCCCTCCTGCGCAGCAGTAGCACCGGACACATCAATTTCCCGCTTAAGGAAAGGTCCGTACTTCGGAAGGCCATCATCGCCAACATTATCTTCAGCGCGCCCCGTGTCTACGACCGCTCGTTCGACAACGCCATCGTAAAATAGAATAGGAAAAGGGGAAACAATGGCTTCCATTCCACTATCCCACTTGCTCGACACGGCGATCTGCGCGGCAGAGGCCGCCGGAAAGCATGCACAGGCCAACAAAAGCCGCCGGACGGAAGCCAACGAAACCTTCGAGCACGACATTAAGCTGGTGCTGGATGTCGAATGCCAGCAAATCACCGAAAAGGTGATCTCCGGCGAATTTCCGGAGCATGGAATTCTGGGCGAGGAAGATACCCTTCCCAACCGTGCCACGGCCTACGAGTGGATCATCGACCCCATCGATGGAACCATGAACTACTCCCACGGGTTCCCCTATTGGTGCTGCTCGGTCGCCGTGCGCCACCACGAAAAGATTCTGGCCGGGTGTGTCTATGCTCCTGAATTCGACAACTACTACACGGCGCACATCGAAGAGGAGGCTAAATGCAATGGGGAGCCGATTCGTGTTTCAGATACAAGGCACCTCGCTGAAGCGATGATTTCCACCGGCCTGTCGAAATACCTGGAAACGGATCCAGACCACCATTTCGGAATGTTTCGCACACTGGCGCTCAACACGCAAAAGCTACGCATCACCGGATCGGCGGCACTGGACCTCTGCCACGTGGCGGATGGATCGAGCGACGGCTTTTTCGAAACCGGCATCTACCTCTGGGACTATGCCGCCGCCGGACTGATTGCCCAGCAGGCCGGTGCCGTCCTCTCGCTCTACCCAAACGAACCCGAACGGTATGACACAACCGTCCTTTGTGCCAACGGACACCTGATCGGTGGCCTCCGCGACGTTTACTCAAAATACTCCTAAACCATGGCAAAAAAGAAAAATCCGCCGCCCAACATCCACTGGCTCTACGAAGCCTCCGTCCAGAACGTCGATACCGACCTCGACTTCGGAAAGCGCGTCTATTCCAAGCATTGGAAGCGCACGCCGCTGACCGTTCGAGAGGATTTCTGCGGCACGGCCAAACTCGCCGCCCACTGGGTGGAGCGCAACAAAAAAAACGAAGCGTGGGGCGTCGACTTCCACCAACCAACGCTCGACTGGGGCGTCAAATATAACGCGTCCGACCTGAACAAGGAGCAAAAAAGTCGCCTGCACCTCATCTGCGGCGATGTGCTCAAAGCGGCGACACCCAAGGTCGACCTCGCCTTTGCGCTCAACTTTTCCTTCTGCGTCTTCAAACAGCGCGAAACCCTCCGGAACTATTTTCAACGGGTGCGAAAATCGCTCAACACTGAAGGTGTTTTTGTGATGGATATCTACGG
>DAOUQA010000092.1 GCA_030625905.1 Kiritimatiellales bacterium
AGGTCGAGGGCCGCAGCGGTCGGCTCGGAAGAAGCGGTTGCCCCCATGTATATGCCGTGCTCGAAGTCAAACGCTTCGTGCACGAGCGGCATGGTGTTGGTACGCTTGCCGCCGAATACGAAGATATCAATCGGGACACCGGCCGGATCTTCCCAGTCGGGACAGAGTACCGGACAGAGAGCCGCACGCGCGGTAAAGCGGCTGTTCGGGTGGGCCCCTTTGATGGTGTTGCCTTCTTCATCCTTCATGCCCGGCTTCCACGGACGGTTGAGCCAGTCGGTTCCACCTTCGCACTCAACGCCCATGTCTTCCCACCATACATCGCCGTCGTCGGTAACGACCACATTGGTAAAGATGGCGTCTTTTGCACAACTGGCGAGCGCCATTGGATTGGAGTATTCCGCGGTGCCCGGTGCAACGCCGAAGAATCCGGCTTCCGGATTGATGGCATAGAGGCGTCCGTCGTCGCCGGGTTTCATCCAGGCAATATCGTCGCCGACTGTTTCGACCTTCCAGCCCGGCACGGTGGACTGGAGCATGGCCAGGTTGGTTTTTCCGCAAGCGGACGGGAAGGCCGCCGCAATGTGAAACTGCTTACCTTCCGGATTGGTGAAACGCAGGATGAGCATGTGCTCGGCCATCCAGCCTTCGCGGCCGGCCATGGCGGATGCAATGCGCAGCGCCAAGCACTTCTTGCCGAGCAGGGCGTTGCCGCCGTAACCCGAACCATAGGACCAGATCAGGTTTTCTTCCGGGAAGTGGGCAATGTATTTCTTTTCGATCGGGGCGCACGGCCAACGGCTGTCTTTCTGGCCGGGCTCCAGCGGGGAACCGACGGAGTGCAGGCACGGAATGAATTCGTCGGTCTGGTCGATCAACTCTAAAACCTTCGGGCTGACGCGCGTCATGATGTGCATGTTGCACACAACGTAGGGGGAATCGGTGATCTCGATGGCATTCTTGGCGATCGAGGAACCGATCGGTCCCATGGAAAACGGAATGACGTACATCGGGCGGCCCTTCATGCAGCCGGTGTAGAGTTCCTTCATGGTTTTTTTCAGTTCAACCGGATCGGTCCAGTTGTTGGTCGGCCCGGCATCCTCTTCCTTGACGGAAGCGATGTAGGTGCGGCTTTCAACACGCGCCACGTCGGACGGGGCGGAGTTAAAGGCAAAGCTGTTCGGGCGCTTTTCCTCGTTCAGCTTGATCGCCGCACCGGATTCAACCATTTCGACCATCAGACGGTCATATTCTTCCTTGGAACCATCACACCAAACCACCTGGTCCGGAGTACACATTGCTTCGATTTCAGCCACCCAATCCAGTAGCTTTTTGTTGTTTGTGGGAGCACTCATTGTTGTAAACCTCCATTTAGTTTTGAGACGCTATTGTTTAAAAATTTGCGAAAGGATAGGGAAACGCGGACGCATGTCAAACCTTGGCCGCAAAAAATATATTAGACATTTGATCATGTTAATATTCTAAATCTCTAAACTCCACCCCATACCTCGGGGTCTTCGACATTGCGATTCTACAACATGCGGCTTGCCATCCGTCCATGGAACGGTTTTGTTTTCACCCAATTATGCGCCACAAAAAAGCTAGAGAATGGGAAAAGCGACTGAAGGCCGTGTTCGACCAAATCGATATCGAGCTGGAAAAGGAGTACGGCGACCGCTTCGATCTGCACCCCGCCCGCCCGGAGCACGGTGCCACCTCCAGCCGGGAAATGGATGGTCTCTTTAACGTCGGTGCCTCCTATTCCGCCGGATTTGGTTCCAGGTTTGGCCCCGGCTATGTGGTCGACATCCGCCTCGCCACCCTCCAGCGCATTCCGAAAGAGCTGAAGCTGGAACTGCGCGACAAGGCCCAGGCCATGCTTGTTGAAAAGCTTCCCGCCGCCTTCCCCGGGAAGGAACTGCATGTGGTCAAGGAGCGCAACCACCTACGCATCCACGGAGATCTGAGTCTGAATACGGGAACCCGAACATGAATCCGTGGGTATTGCTCGATCAAGTGGAGGTGCCGGGCGACGGCGGCGAAATGAAGCTGTACCAACGCGCGTTTGAGTTTTCGATCTCGGTAAAAAACGAGGAACTGATGAACAGCCGCATGCACGGGTCGGAGGATGCACTGGCGGAACTGGTCTGCAAGCGGGTGGCGAACCGTAGGAACCCCCGGGTGCTGATCGGTGGACTGGGCATGGGCTTCACACTGGGCGCGGCGCTGGCGCATTTGGGCGACACCGCCGAGGTGGTCGTGGCCGAACTGGTTCCCGCCGTCGTAAAATGGAACCGCACCCATCTGGCCGACTTGGCGAAACGGCCGCTGGATGATCCGCGCGTCACGATACGCGAGTGCGATGTGCGATTGGTGATCAAGGAAAAGACCGCCGCGTACGATGCCATCCTGCTCGATGTCGACAACGGCCCCGATGGACTGACGCACGCGGGCAACGACCGGCTCTACACCCACGGCGGTCTCGCCGCCGCCAAGGCCGCGCTGAAGCCGGGCGGCATTCTGGCGGTGTGGTCGGCCGAGCCGGACAAGTCGTTTTCAAAACGGCTGCACGGCTCCGGGTTTAAGATCGAGGAGGTCACCGTGCGGGCGCGCGGCACAAAAGGCCGACGGCATACCATCTGGCTGGCGGAGAAAACCTGACTTCTGCATATTCTTTTCACCGCTAAAGCACAAAGAATGCTCTCTTTCAACGTTTAGAGCGGCGGTAGAATACCCGTCCACCCGATCCCAGTATCAGCAATAGTGCACTGGAGGGCTCGGGGATCGCCACGCCGGTGGTTTCATGGAAGTCCCGCATCAGATGAGCTTCACTTCCAGTCCTTCGTGGCTGGCATTGGGTTTGAACCCTATTTTGACGCCTGTGGGCGCAACGATGGCGACGGTCAGGGTCTCCCCCTTGATTTTCCAATCCACGGAAACCGGTCCCTTCGGTGTTGCGGTGGCACCGCGCGCATGGCGTAAACCGCCGAGCCACGGACTGACTTCAAAAGCCTTTCCGCCCACCGCCGTCTGACGAATCCCGAGCACGATCCGATTCAGGAAATAGAGCGGGCTGGACGACCAGGCATGGCAGTGGCTACGCGTCGGGAAACCGTTTGTATCGAAAGCACTGCCCGGAAGCATTTCCCAGACCGTACTGGAGCCGGCATCGAACATGGGCTGGAAGCTGGTGCGGATGGATTCCAGGATCGCATCGGGTTGGTCGAGCGCATCGAGTGCCTCATACATGAATTGCATGGCAAACGGTGAACCGACGGTGGTCATCCCCTTCGGCGGATTCAGCAGGTTTTCCCGAACCGCCTCTTTTTTGTTTTTTGGAACCAAGTCGTACGTGGCGGACAGCATCGAGGTGTGCTGGCAGATTTTCGGACTGGGCTTTCCATTTTCGTGAATGCTGTCGGGATAGGATGACTTGGCGTCGTTCCAGGTTTGCTTGATGGCTCGGGTCAGTTTTTTGCGGCGACCGGCCAGTTGGCGCAATGCCCCTTCATCCTTCAATGCTACCGCGCAGTTTTCCGCAGCGCGCAATGCGCCGACCAAAAGCATGTTGTTATGCAGAACCGTCACGTGGTCTTGATCAATCTGCGTCCATTCGAGCAGGTTCCAGAACGTGCCGCTGAAGAGGCCATTGCCGTCAAGCATGCCGAGCGCACCGTCGATATTCTGCTGGACGGAAGGCCACAGTTTGCGCAGGAACTTCCGGTCGCCGCTGTGGAAATAGTGATCCCAGACGTGGATGCCCCACAGGAAGCTCCACGCCGGCAGGATGCAATCCCACGAAGAGGGCACCTGGCACCCAACGATCGGAAAGTGTTCCAACGACTGCGCCCCGATTTCCAGCGAACGGGCGGAAACATCGAAATTCGCATACGCGGTAAAGGCGTATAGGGCTTCGTTGCGGGCATCACCGATCCAGAGGGTTTGCTCGTAGAGCGGGCAATCGGTGAAGGTGTCCTCCATGCAGAGCTGCAATGTGCGTTCGGACATTTTCCAGACGCGGTTGAGCATGGGGTCGCTGCAGTTGAACGAACCTACCGCCTCGACAGGCGCAGTGGATTCGATGATCCGCAAACTTTTGATTTCAACCGGGCTCTTCTGGTTGCGCAGTGTCACAAAAAGATACTGGCCGGAACGGCGCTTGAGCGACGTGAAGCGGTTTGTTCCCTGCTTGGTGATGTAGCGCATGCCGTTGCGGTTGCCCATGGTGTGCTGGATGATACCATCCGATGTAATGTATTCGACCGCATTGAGATCAACGATCACGCCCGCATCGGCCTTGATCTGGAAGTCGAAATAGCCGCACGACTGCTCGCCTAAATCGAAGCACAGCTCGACATCCCCCTTGCGGGACGGCTTGATGATCTTCCCATTGAACAGGCGATCTGCGGAGCCGACCGGCTCGCGGGCGGAAAATTCCGCCGCGAAATCATCCATGAAAACCTGCTCATCAGGAATATCCCGAAAAAAACCGCCCAGCCGTTCGTCGGTTTTCTCTTCGGTCTTGCAGGTGGCGGCCAGCGCTTCGGCCTTTCTAAAATAGGCGGTCTGGATTTTTTCCAATCTTTTGTTCGGGAACATAGGCCAGAGAATATCGGTCTCCTGGACAAGGAAATCATCGAGTACGGCAACCTTCCATGCGCCCCACGTTCCACCCGCCATGTCTAGGTACGGGAAGGACAGCTCCTTCGCATGCCCGAAGAACGATGGATAGATAAAAAGAATCTGGTGGCTGCCCGGTGACAGGGTCGTTTTCCCCGTCTTCAAAATGCATCCGTTGACGGCGACCGTCCAGTTTTTGGCGTCGGGATTGGTGAAGTCCTCTTTGTTGATATCCAAGCCAAAGTTAAACTGCCGCTTGTCACGAACGGTAAAGGTCGATGCGAGGATAACCGGTCGGGAAGTATTGATATTAGCCTCGATCACCCCCGGCTGGGCAAGCAGGGTTACCGGAACCGTAAAGCAGGGCGCTGCCCGCTTCACCACCGTTGCGCGGTGAAGTTGCGTGAACCGGCGCGGTTTTTTTGTCAGTAGCCCAACGTTGCGGGGTGTGATTTTTCCGGCACGCTTCATCTCCACGGCGGGCTGCCAGTCGAGGATCTTTTCGAGGCGGGCGTCGTATTCCTCGACCGGCTCCATCTGAAGGGAGATCTTCGGCGTCCACTGCCGCCACGCCGCCGAGGGGGAGGCCTGCCACGAAGTATCGGTGGCGACAGAACCCTCTGTGGTATCCAGCCGCGCAAGAAGGCCGGCCTGCAATGGAATATGGTGGAAGGTTCCGACGCCGAAATAGCGAACGATTACCTCAATCCTGTTCTTTCCCTTTTTTAGCAGGCCGCCGACCTCATGGGTATCGAATAGATAATGGTTGGGGTAGGCTCGGGCCGGGCCGTCGTGAACCCATTTGCCATTGATGAAAACCCGGTACCAGCTGTCCGCCGTAATATGAAGAGAGGCCTCGCCCGCCTTCTTCAACCCAAACTCCTTTTCAAACCGCACCGTCTGGTTGTAGCCATGCACGCCCTGCTGCGCACACCAAATCCATTTTGCCTTGTTCATACTATATCTTTCCTCAACGGATAGGGGTCAGGTCTGGACATTAGATATTAAGGGTTTTCTCGGCATTGCGCACCACACTCTTCAACCCGGCATCCGATGACCTGCACAACTCGAAACGCTTTACCATCTTTCCGACTGCGGAATACTGCGCTTAACCCCGATTTTTAGACCCCCATCTCATTCCTTTTTGCATTCAAAACAATCAGCATAGTACGGCAGTGCCTTAACATCCTCAACTCGTTTTGCGGTGAAAGGATGATAAGAAAACCTCCTCGCGGCAAGGGTTGATCCTGTCAATCCGCTGCGAAATCATGCATTAGTAGGGGGAAAAATATCGAGCAGTTGGCTGGGGTGATCGACGAGGTGGTCGGGGTTGGTGCGGGCGAGTGCCTGGACAGTATTGAGTCCCCATGTGACGGCCACGGCCTTGGTGCCGGCGAGGCGCGCGCTTTCGACGTCGACGGAGGTGTCGCCGACATAGTAGAGGGTTTGCGGATCAATCCCCTTCTCGCGGATATATTTTTTTACCCGTCGCTTTTTGCTGAGGATGCTGCGGGTGGAATGCACCTCGTCGAACCAATCGATATTGTGCTGCCCAAGAAATGCGTGGACGTTCTTGGGGCGGTTGGACGTGAGGATGTCCATGTGGTAGAGGCCACTTTCATGAATCCGGATCAGAACGTCGACCAATCCTTTGGGTGGATGGACTTCGTGGATGTTCTGGTGCATGAGGCGCCGCGCATGGATAGCGGCAAGCGGCACCTTCCAGAGGGAGATGCCGACATATTCGATGAATTCGTGTATATTCAGGTGTCGAACCGACTCAATCTCCTCCTCCGGAAGGGGACGATAGCCATAGACGGACGACAACCGGTTGAAAACGTTGTAGATGAGCATCATGGTCTCGGCCAGCGTGCCGTCAAAGTCGAATAGGATGGTTATTTTTTTTCCACTCATAAAACACATAACTGTACGACCTTGGGGGTAGGCAAACCAGTAGAAACAGGCCGAATTTTCTTCGCCTCCACACCGAGCGTCCTGTCTAATGCGCAGTTATGAAAAACCGTGTATTCATTGCCTCTTTATCCTCGCTCCTCATGGGGCTATTCCCCTGCCACGCCATCGACTTTACCGATCAGGGCGAATATATGGGATCGTCCGATTGCATCGTCTGCCACGAGCGCTTCTACAAACTATGGAGCACCTCGCACCATGGCAAGGCGATGCAGGCGTTCAGCGGCACGTTCGCCCGCACGCTCGTCCCGATGGAAGAGGAGCTGGAGATCGGCGGGGTTAAGTTCATCATCGAACTCAATGCCAGCGGCGGCGTACTGCACGAAACCGGATCCGACGGCACAAAGAAAACCTACCCCGTTCTGCATGCACTCGGCGGAAAAAATGTCTACTTCTTCCTGGTTCCGCTGGAAAAGGGAAAGCTACAGACCGCGCCTCTCGCCTACAATGTGCATACAAAGAGTTGGTACAACTCCACCGGCAGCATGATCCGCCACTTCAACAACGGCCTGATCGACGAGGCGCTCGATTGGACCGACCGGCAACTCACCTTCAACACCGGTTGCCACGACTGCCACATCAGCCAGCTGCGCAAGAACTACGACCCGGAAACCGACAGCTACAGCACCACCTGGACCGAACCCGGCATCAACTGCGAGGTCTGCCACGGCCCGGCCGAGACACACATCAAGGTTGCCGAGGAAGCCGAAGCCAAGGGCGTGGAGCTAACCGACCTCAAACTGCTCACCTTCCATGGCGACCTCGACGCCACACAGCGCGATGCCACCTGCGCCCCCTGCCACGCCAAGATGACCCCGCTCACGCGCGACTTCACGCCCGGCGAACTCTTTTTCAACCACTACGACCTGACCTCCTACGAAGATCCCGACTTCCATCCCGACGGGCGCGACCTCGGCGAAAACTATACGCAGACCGGATGGCTGGCCAACCCCTGCGCCAACTCCGGTCAGCTCGAATGCATCCATTGCCACACCTCGAGCGGACGGTTCCGCTTTGCGAACGAACCGAACAAGGCCTGCCTTCCCTGCCATGAGAAGCGCGTGGACAATATCCTCACGCACTCGCACCACGCCGCGACCAACAATGTCACCTGCATCGACTGCCATATGCCCAAGACCGCGCAGGCGCACATGCACCGCTCCGATCACACCTTCCGCCCCCCCTCCCCGGCGGCCTCGCTGGAATTTGGGTCGCCCAACGCCTGCAACCTCTGCCACCACAACCCGGAAGCCATCACCGGCGACTTCCACGGCCACAAAACGGAAGATATGGAATGGGCGGACAAGCATGTGAAGGAATGGTTCGGCAAGGATTCCGGCACCGGAATCCTTGAGCTTGGGCGCATCATACTGGCCTGCCGCGAGGGTGAATGGGACAAGCTACCCGAAATCCTCGCCTACCTTGATGGCCCGGCCTGCGACCCCGCCGCCGGAGTCGGCATCCTGCGTCTGCTCATCAACTGCCCCTACCCCGAAAAGTGGCCCGCCGTCCGCAAGCAACTCGGATCCGCAAGCGAATGGGTGCGCTCTGCCGCCGCGGCATCCCTGCAATACGATCCATCGCCTGAAACGACCGGACTTTTGCTGAAGGCCTGCACAGACGAATTCCGCACAGTCCGCATCCGTGCCGCCGCCTCACTGCTCGCACTGGATCTATCCGGCTATGGCGAAGAGGAGCGCAAGGCCTTCGACGCGGCCCATG
>DAOUQA010000222.1 GCA_030625905.1 Kiritimatiellales bacterium
CCACATTACCGCCCCGTCCGAAACCGCCGTCGAGGCCGGACGCGGCATGTCGCTTGCAATGTCTGATGCTGGGCTCAACCCCGAAGACATCGACTATATCAATGCGCACGGCACCTCCACGTACTACAACGACAAGAGCGAAACCCTCGCCATCAAGCGTGCGTTGGGCGAAGAGCTGGCCTACAAAGTTGCCGTCAGTTCCACCAAGTCCATGACCGGCCACATGCTCGGCGCGGCCGGCGGGATAGAAGCGGCCATTTGTGCGCTGGCGCTCCGCGATAGCATCGCGCCGCCAACCATCAACTACACCACTCCCGATCCCGACTGCGACCTCGACTATGTCCCCAACACCGCGCGGGAAATGGAAATCAACGCCACCCTGAGCAACTCGCTCGGCTTCGGCGGCCACAACGCCACCCTCTGCTTCACCAAGTCGAAGTAGAAAGAACGTTGGAAGCCTGTCGCTCCGACGCGAAGCGAGACTTGAGTCTGCGAAAGTAGTGACGACAGGAACGGCAACCCTTGTGCGAAGGGGGATGCTTCTGAAAAGGGAGTTTCCAAGAGCCAAAATTGGATTGGAGCCGCTGGCTACGAGCGATATGTCTGATCGTGCGTTCCGACATCCAGCAACACGATCTCGCCCTCATCCAATACAAGAACCAGTACAATCCTATGGCTGTAGGTCAGCGAGACGGCATGCTTGTCGGCCAGGTGTCCCTTCAGTGGATGCAGGCGCAACTTGGGATGGGCTGGATTTTCTTCCAGTTGCTTCAATGTCCGCTCGAACTCGGATCTCAGGTCGGGGTTCTTTTTCAAGAACTTCCTCGCGGTGCGCGAAAAGGTGTTTGTCCAAACCAGCCGATACATCATCTTCTCCAACCATGAATTACGCTAATCCACGCGAATGGGGGCAGGGGAATTTCTTGGCCGCGAAAGAGCACAAAATCCGCAGAAAAAAGCGTCGCAGACCCGACCGAAAGCGAAGCGATAGATAATTTGCTAAAGCAAATAACGAGCAACGCTCGTGGTTCAATCAAAAATCGCCAATCTAAAATCATCAATATTATTCCGCTTCGTCCAACTCCTTCATCAGATCGGCGGTACTGCCCTTGTAGACGCGACCCGCCGAAACATCGGCCTCCGAGGCTTCGATGCGTGCCAGCGCCAGATCCTCCATCATGGTCTGGTATTCCTCTTCGCGCAGCACCACATACATCGGGCGGTTGTTCTTGATGATATGGACAGGCTCCTTCGCGAGTAGCTTGTCCACCGCGCCGATGCCGCGTCGCTTTACCTCCTGTGCAGGTAGGGTAATCATGATACTTCCTCCAATACTGAATATGGAACTCTATTTAGCACTTCGATAGCGTCATGTAAAGCAGGAATCGAACCACTTGGAGCAAGGCGACCGATAATCCCAACCCGGCAAAGCCGGAACCAAATAAAAACTCAACGCAAAGGCGCAGAGAACTCGAAGGATCGCAAAGAGACTCTGCGAAACTTTGCGCACTCGGCGTCTTTGCGTTGAAGGAATGCTGTGTAAACATGATCGAATTTCAAAAGTAAGGTACTAAAAACTACGAATATACAAATTCCGACAGATCCCAACCCTGCCCGGATTCCGCTGAACCGCTACTCAGGATGCCCACTTGAGGGCAAGTTTTTTGCCTGAGTGCGCGCACTCCGTGAGATATAGGTTGATGAGGTTCTGGTATCCGCGATTCGGGAATCCTGCATGCCCTGTTGAATATTGCTACAATGGATGACCTGTTTGCGCATCCTGTTTTTGGCGATTCGTGGGAGGGACTGGTGATAGAAACCATTCTCTCGTCCATTCCGGATCGGGTTGAGCATGGGTACTACAGGACATCGAATGGAGCCGAGATTGATCTGGTTCTTCAAAAGGGAACTTCCCGGATTGGGATAGAATGCAAGGCCGCAACCTCTCCTTCGGTTGCCCGGGGTTTCTGGAGCGCCAAGGAGGACTTGGATCTGGATGAGGCTTTCATCGTGGCTCCAGTGGATTCGGCTTATCCGTACGGAGAAGGAGCAACGGTTTGTTCGCTGGCTGAGTGCCTTGTCCGTTTGGAATCATTCCATAACCCCATGTTTTGATAGGAAAAGGACAGGATGATTGAATGACAGGATGATTTCATTCGCGGGAAAAAGGAATCTGCCAAAAGCTCGTTTTGCCGCTTTTTGCAAAGCACCTTCCTTGCGTTTTTTTGTGCTCTTTCGCGGCCAATAATATGAAATTAATCTGACTGGAATTGTTTCACACAGAGCCACGAAGCCACGGAGATCTGGGAAAATCGGCTTCTTTGTGGCTTTGCGTCTTGAGCGATCAAAGAGAGCGGGTGTGAGTATAATACTGATCAAGTTAATCTGATATAATTCCAACGCCGGAGAACTATTGAAGAGCAATTCGGATGGCGACGAGGTCGGCTTTGATCTGTTCCTTAAGCTTGTCGGCATCTTCGAAAACCCGGTCGCCGCGGATGTATTCGAGGTAGCTCACTTCCACTTGCTGACCGTAGAGGTCGATGTTCTCTTTGTCGATGAGGTGGACTTCGAGTACCTGCGGCTCGTTCTCGTGGAAGGTGCTGCGGTGGCCGATGTAGGCGGCAGCGTTGTGGAGGCGGTGCCCGACGCGCAATTGGGCGGCATAGATCCCGCGTGGCGGGAGCATGTCGTTTTCGGGTTCAATGTTGGCGGTGGGATAGCCGAGGCTGCGACCGATCTGTTCGCCGTACACAACGGTGCCAATGGTGCTGACAGGCTGGCCGAGCATGTCGAGCACATCGCCGAAATGGCCGAGCTTGATGGCCTCGCGGATGCGGGTGCTCGAAACACGTTCGCCTTTCCAGCAAACGGCCGGATGGGTGGAGAAGAATATGTTTTTTTCGGCGCACAGTTTCGTGAGTAGGGCCGGATTGCCGGAGCGGTTTTTCCCGAACGACCAATCCTCGCCGATGGAGATGCCCGCCAGTTCGGGTATGTGGGTGCAGAGGTTGTCGAAAAAGGGGGCAGGTTCCTGCTCCATGAGCTCAAAGGTGAAGGGCTGGAGGATACAGCCGTCGATGCCCATTTCCTGGAGGTGCCGAAGCTGTTGGCCGGTGGTGAAGATGAGCGGTGGCGCATGATCGGGGTCGAGTACCTTGGCGGGGTGGGGGTCGAAGGTGAAGACCCATGCCTCGCCGCCGCAGGCGCGTGCGCGGTCGATCGCGACTTGGATCACGGCGCGGTGGCCGATATGCAATCC
>DAOUQA010000102.1 GCA_030625905.1 Kiritimatiellales bacterium
CCATCTGCGATGGAATAGGCCATGCCGCCAACTCCGCCGCCCATGCCTTCGCCGCGGATGAATTCGGTTCGGAGGTTGGCACCTGGCCCCGCGTTCGTTAACGAATGCACCGACAGGTCGGCGGAAGCGGGCTCGTACTCCTGAATGCTAAGGCCGCCGTCGAAGATGCAATACATGTGTTCCGTTGGCGATGTAGAGCGATAGTAGCGGCGCGAGCGGTAGTCGTAGGCGAACTTGTTTGTGACGGCTCCGGGGTCACCGACCCCGGCTACAGCTTCGGTCAGGCGGTTGTCTTCGTCGTAGGTGTAGGAGGTCGAGGCAGGCGAGCCGCCTGCGGTACGGGTTGTGTTGGTGCGTGCGCCGTTGGCATCGTATTGATAGACAACAACGTCTGTGGTGGCGAGGCCGGGGGCCACGGCTACATAGCCGAGCATTTGGTTCAGGGAATTTGGCGTGGTGTAGGTGGTGGTGGAAACCAGCGAGGTCGTCGAACCGTCGATCTCACGGACGATCTTGGAGAGGCGGTTGTCGGCGGAATCCCACCCGTATTCGGTGCGGGTCGTCGAGCTGGAGTCCGGGGATACGGTTTCGGCGGTCAGCCGATGAATTTTAGAAAATGCCATTCCGCTCTTTTAATTTTTCTCTCGCAAAACCCTTGATCCTAAGATTCATCGGCTGCCCCTTTATTTTTTACTAGTTTCTCATTAAGTGCAAATCGTTACTTGGGTTTCCCGCCTTGATCGGTGATATGCGATGCGGATTCGCCGAGAGTTGGGTTGGCCTGTGCGGCAACCCCCTTCTCCCAGCATTCCCCTCCTCCAGCACTCCAATCTCTTTCCCTTTCCCTTTGCGCAGATGGGGTGTTTCGTGTATCACCCGCGCCATGGAAGAAACAAAAAGCAAAAGAGTTGTGGCGATTGTCGGGCGCCCAAACGTTGGGAAATCGGCACTGTTCAATCGGCTGGTTAGGCGACGCGTTTCGATTGTCCACGAAGAAGAGGGCGTCACGCGCGACCGTGTCGCATGCGAGGCCAACTGGGACGGCGAGCGATTCGAGCTGATCGACACCGGCGGACTCGGCCACTTCGACAAGGAGGTCAGCGATGACCAAATCATCGCCGGCACGGAAGTGCAGGCGGAAATCGCCATTGCCGATGCCTCCTTCATCATCTTCGTGGTCGACATCACCGCCGGGCTCGCGCCGCTCGACGAAGAGGTTGCGCGCATCCTGCACCGCAGCGGCCGCACCGTTATCCTCGCCGCCAACAAATCCGACAACCCCGAACGCGAAGTCAATGCCTACGAGTTCGATGCGCTCGGGTTTCCCGTCGTTCCCGTCTCCGCCCTCCACAACCGGGGCATCGGCCAACTGATGGAAGAGCTGGTTCCGCAACTGCCGCACGAGGAAAATCCGACCGAGAAAGAGCCGCTGCGCGTTGCCGTGGTCGGACGTCCAAACGCCGGGAAATCATCCTACATCAACCGCCTGCTGCACGACGAACGGGTGATTGTCTCCGACATCCCCGGAACCACGCGCGACAGCATCGAGATCCCCTTCACCATCGGCAAGGGCGAAACCGCGCGACACTACCAGCTGATCGACACCGCCGGTGTGCAGAAAGAGACGCGCTCCAAAAGCGCGGTCGACTGGTTCAGCAACCTACGTACCGACAAGAGCATCGAGCGCTCCGACGTCGTCGTCATGATGCTCGATGCCGAGACCGGCCCGACTGCCCGCGACAAAAAGGTGGCCGCAAAAATTATTGACGCGCAGAAAGGCGTCCTATTGCTGGTGAACAAATGGGATTTAGCCGAAGAAGCCGACCAAGAGGTCACACAGACCAAATACCTCCCCGCCCTACGCAAAACGCTGCCTTTTATGGGATTCGCCCCCATCGTGTTCGTCTCCGCCAAAAGCGGCTACAATATCAAGCGCAGCATCGAGGCCATCGACTATATCGCCGCGCAGACCCGCACCGAAATCACCACCGGAGTGCTCAACCGTGTCATCCAAAAGGCCTGCGACCGCTATCCGCCGCCCATCGTCAAAGGCAGGCGGCTCAAGGTTTATTATGCCACGCAGACCGGTACCGAGCCGATCTACATCAAGGTCTTCGTCAACAACCCCGCCAACGCACGCTCCAACTGGCTCGCCTACCTCAAGAACCAGCTGCGCAACGCCTTCGGCCTCGAAGGTGCGCCCATGTTCATCAAGCTTGTCGCCCGCCCACGGCCGGACAAGTGATCGAAGTTAAGACCGCACGAGTCACCGACAGAACCTTGATCACGCGAAGCAAAGCTTGAGCTTGCGAAAGCCGTGACCACAAGGAACGTCAAGCCGTCGACGGCGTGTGTGCTTCCATTTCGATGGTGTAGTGTGTGCTTCCATTCTGATGGAGCACGCGTCATTCGAGCGGAACACACTGAGGGGAAAGCGTACTCTGTGGATCGCCCGTTTCTGCTGGGCTGGCTCGCGCGAGCAGCAACGTAGCGACAAAAACCCGTTGTGCACTTCCAATACTTGGAAGCGTTTTGCTATGTTGCACCGAATGCAGAACAAACCCGTCATCCAGCTGTTGCCCGACCAAGTAATCAACAAGATTGCCGCCGGCGAGGTGGTCGAACGACCGGCTTCGGTGATGAAGGAGCTGTTCGAAAACGCGCTTGATGCCGGGGCGACGCAGGTGGATGTCGAAGTCATTCGCGGCGGGCGGCAGTTGATTGCCATCACCGACAATGGAAGCGGGATGGATCGCGACCAGGCTCTGCTGAGCATCGAGCGCCATGCCACGAGCAAAATCCGGTCGGAGGCGGATATTGAAAACATTCACACGCTCGGCTTCCGCGGCGAGGCACTCTCCTCCATCTCGTCGGTCTCGCGCTTCACGCTCATCACCCGCCCCGAAGAGGAACTGAGTGGAACGGAAATTCAGATTGCGGGGGGCAAGCTGCTCTCCGTCGAGGATATCGGCTGCCCGGTCGGCACCCGCATGGAGATCCGCAATCTCTTCTTCAACGTCCCCGCCCGCCGCAAATTCCTGCGCGCCGAGCAGACCGAGCTGACCCACATCCGCCAGCTCTTCCTCGTGCACGCCCTCGCCCATCCAACGATCGGCATGAGCCTCAAGGTGGACGAACGCATCGTCTACAACCTCCCCATGGCCGGGAAAATGGAGGATCGGATTACCGAACTCTACAACACCGGCTTTTTCGAGCAGCTGGCAAGAATCGACTATTCCGACGGCGAACACACCATCACCGGCTATGCCGGACTGCCGCAGACCGGCCGCAAGGATCGGCAGGATCAATATATCTTCGTCAACGGGCGCCCCGCCGCCGCGCCCGTGGTCTACCATGCGCTCAACGAAGCCTACCATGCGCTCATTGCCAAGGGTCGATATCCCGCCGTTTTCCTCTTTATTGAAATGGATCCGTCGCTCGTCGACGTCAACGTGCATCCGGCCAAGAAGGAAGTACGCTTCCGCCGCCCCAACCCGCTGCGCGACGCCGTCGTCGGTGCCCTGCAAAAGGCGCTCACCTTTCAGAGGACAGAGGACGGAGAACAGAAGTCGGAAGTCGGCAGGAGCGATGGTGAGCAGGTTGTTCTTCCTTCACCATCGCCTATTCGCCCAAGGTTTGAAACCCAGAAGCAAATGGACGAACTGCTGGTGAGACCAAAAGTGGTCGAACATCAAAAACCGAAGAAGGCCGCCCCCCAACAACCCATCAATCCAACAACCCATCAACCAGAGAGGGCAACGCCATCGTCCCCGTGGGGCTGGTGCCGGATCGTGGGGCGGATTGGTGAAAGCTATGTGGTGCTCGAAACCGAGGATGGCTTTGTGCTGATGGAGCCACGTGCGGCGCACGAACGAGTGTTGTTCGAGAAGTTTATTTCCGCTGCCCGCGAACATGCCGTCCAGAAACAGGGATTGCTTGCGCCGGAAAGCATCAATCTACTGCCTTCCGACGCACAGATTGTACGCGATCATATCGAAGTGCTCCAGGAACTCGGTTTCGGGATTTCGGAATTCGGCGGCGACACGTTCATTGTCGACGCCCTGCCGGTCTATGTGCAGAACGGCCCGGCGGAATCTTTGCTCGTCGAGATTGCCCGCGAACTGGAAAAGGCGGGTAAAAAGCGCGGGGTGCGCGAACTAGTGCAGGAACGGGTTGCCCAAGCGGCCTGCCAGACCGCTGTGCGCGCAAAAGATCAGCTTTCGGAAACGGAAATCGAAAAACTGGTGGCCGATCTGGCCAAGACGGAAATGCCCTACACCTCGCCGCGTGGTCGCCCGACGCTGATCTACACCAGCTTCACTGAGCTAAACCGAAAGTTCAGCCGGGAGTAATCCCATTGCCGGCTGGACGCTTTCATCGACCAGACAACCGTCAGCACAGACCCGCGCGTGCCGCCCTATTATTTTGCCCATAATTCTTTTGTAAACAGCTCCCCCTTGCTCCAGCCTGCACCACTATGAAAGCGGTTTTGATTGTTCTGGATTCGGTGGGGATCGGCGAGGCGCCAGATGCGGCGGACTATGGCGATGCAGGAAGCGCGACGCTTCAGCATATCGCCGATTCAATTGGCGGGCTGGAATTGCCAACACTGCAAGCCATGGGCTTGGGCAATATTCCACCCACCCACCCCTCCCTCCCTCCAATCCTTGGTTGCCCCGCTGTCGAAAAGCCGCAAGCCTCGTTCGGCGCGATGCAGGAAATATCGCAGGGCAAGGACACCATCACCGGTCACTGGGAAATCTGCGGACTGGAGATCAATCCCGGCTTTCATAATTTTCCGATGGAGTTTCCCTCCTTCCCGCCGGAACTGCTGGACGCATTCGAGAAGGAAACCAGCCGTCCAGTCATTGGAAATAAGGCGGCGAGCGGCATCGCGATTATTGAAGAGCTGGGTACAGAGCATATGCGCACCGGCGCGTGGATCGCCTACACCAGCGCCGATTCCGTTTTGCAACTGGCCGCGCACAACGATGTGATCCCACTCGACGAACTCTACCGTGGCTGCGAGATTGCCCGTCGCCTGTGCGACCCGTTCAAAGTCGGCCGCGTTATCGCCCGTCCATTCAACGGCAGTCCGGGTGCATTCGAGCGGACGGAAGATCGGCGCGACTATGCCTACACACCCGAAGAGCCCCTCATCACCGAACGTCTCTTCGATGCCGGCGTACCGATCTACGCCGCCGGAAAAATCGAGGATATCGTGGTGCATCGAGGCCTCACGGAGAGCATCCATTCCGGCAGCACCGGGGAATCGCAAAAGGTCGTCGAGCAATTCATGAAGAAGGAGGGCGACGGCTTCATCTTCGCAAACTTCATCGATTTCGATATGCTCTACGGCCATCGGCGCGATCCCAAGGGCTACGCCGCTGCACTCCGCCAAACCGACGACTGGCTGGAGAGCTTCCTGCCAACACTTGGCCATAACGATGTGCTGATTCTCACCGCCGACCACGGCAACGACCCCACCTTCAAGGGAACCGACCACACGCGCGAATATGTTCCGCTGCTCGTCTACCAGCCCGGTCGCCCCGGCGAAAGCCTCGGCATCCGCCAAGGCTTCTACGATATCGCCCAATCCCTTGCCACCCTTTTCAACATAAAACCGCTCCCGCGCGGCAGAACATTCTTAACAACCGCGAATGAACGCCATCTCGTCCGGCCACCCGAGAAAGGGCTCTAGCTACTTTTGTTCCACCGAGCCTCGGTGGCGGAAAAATCCGACAGGACAAAGCGGGCAGATCACCAGGAAAACCGCCCGGCGCGCTTCTGGTATTGCGGCACGTCCGGGCGTTGCTCGATCAGTTTCTTATGGTGCGCCGCAGCCTTGTCGTAGCGTCCGCGCTCAACCTCGCTGAATACAGCGTGGTTGGCTTTCTTCAGCCCCTCGAACGCGTCCTTGGCCAGCTCCAGCGTGTTGAGCATGCAGTGGGCGATATCCCGCGCGCGGCGTTCGTATTCCTCGGCCTGCAAGGCGACGGAGGCATGGTTTGTTTCGAGGAAGGAAAGGAAAAATCCATCCGCCGCCTCGACGGAATGTTTCAGGTTGAGCATCGACAGCACGGCCTTCACATTCCCGGCCAGCATGTTGATGAATTTGCAGAACTGGCCATCCTTCTCGTTCTTCCCACCGTCACGGACGGCAAAGTAGCCGTGATCCCTAGCGAGGCGTAGCAGAAAAAGGATTTCTTCGTAGTCGGCGGCATTCAGCTTCCGCAGTGCCATGTGGTCGGTGCTTTTCAGCAAGCGGGTGGCGCGCTCGTAGTAGATATCCCGCAACGCCAGATGCACCGGCCGGTTTTGCTCAAAATGATTAATCGCCTTCACGGGTGAAAGATTAACAAAACCCACCCGTCTTCCCCAACCCCTAATGTGGGTCTTTATGCTAGGGCGCTGTCAACCGAAATGCCCCGCCCAGACTTCGTCAGTTGGTCGGCAAGTACTCGCAATTTTCCACAGAGCCCGCTCAGAGCCAGCGAGACCGGAAGCTCGCTACCGCCGGCGCTTTCCATCAGTTCCCGCAGGTTCATTCGGTAGACCGTAATCGGCTCGATCGCGGTCAGCGTGGCATATTGCGGTTTGTGCTCCACCACGCCGAGAATGCCCAGCACCTCGCCGGGGCCCATGCTGCCGAGGGGCATTTCCCGCCCATTCACCTCGCGCGACGCACGTACCCGCCCCGACTTGATGATATACATTTCATCGATCGGATCGCCCTCGCGGATAAGTATCTCGCCCTGGCGAAATGCAGACAGCCGCTTGCGCGCATCCTTTGCCGCCATCTCCTTGCGGACATAGGCATAGAGTCCGCGAACCGCAATCCCGACCGTTCCGCCCGACACCACACCCAACGCATTGGCAACCATATCCGTCACATCAAACTGCCGCCCCGTATGCCGTTGCAGAAACTCAATCACCACGCCCATGCAAACCAAACCAGCCAGCCCCGGAACAAACAGCAGCGGTCGCAACGCCAGCACAAAGGTGGCCGATAAAATGAAGTAGCCGGAAAAGTGGATGATCTTGTCCAAGGGAATGGTCTGCGGCTGCCGCCCCACCAGGCTCTCCATGAATGCCAGGCCAATGCCCACAATCGCGAACATCAAAAACAACATCCGCGTGCGCGGCCCGATGTCGAAAATCGACCTCGAAAGCAGCGCCAATTGATAATCGTTCACCACCCCAGCCTTCACATTGCGTCCCATAGCAAACTCCTTCCGCGTCCACGTTTTAAAGGAAACACTACCCGGTTTTCAAGTGTTTGGAAACTTCTTCCATAACCAAACAGAGCTCGTCATGGATGACAAGGTCGGCTTCGGCATCAACCGAATCCGTCTCCGTTTCACTTCGACGATACTACGAAGAAGCTTCTCCTATGGTAGTACACTCGAAGCAGGCGGAGAGGGTCGGCACAGGAGCGGCTATCTTGTGGGGAAAACTGGCTCTTCGAATATTTTTATGGGAACCGGGACTTTTGACCGGATAACAGGATCATCTGGATTAAATTTACTATGAAAAGCCGCACCATCCTGTTGATCACCAATCCGGCTCTAAAGCAC
>DAOUQA010000166.1 GCA_030625905.1 Kiritimatiellales bacterium
TGGGGCTTCGGTTCCGACGGAACGGTGGGTGCGTGCAAAAATACCATCAAGATTATCGGTGGCCGCTACGGCCTCTCCTCCAAGGAGTTTGCACCGCGCATGGTGAAGGCCATCTACGACCACGTTGACAACGGCGCATGGCACGGTTTCACCGTCGGCATCAACGACGACGTCACCAACCTCTCCATTCCAATCGGCGAAGAGTTCAACATTGAGCCGGAAGACGTGAAAAGCTCCGTGTTCTGGGGCTTCGGTTCCGACGGAACGGTGGGTGCGTGCAAAAATACCATCAAGATTATCGGCGACAACACCGACATGACCGCGCAGGCCTACTTTGTGTACGACTCCAAGAAGTCCGGCGGCGTGACCGTTTCGCACCTGCGCTTCGGCGACAGCCCGGTCAACTACCCGTACCTCGTCCAGCACGCAGGCTACGTGGCTTGCCACAACGTGGCCTACATCGGCCGCTACGATATGCTTTCCGCCCTCAAGGAAGGCGGCACCTTCGTGCTCAACTCCGAAATTCCGACGGCGGAAGTGTTCGAGCACCTCACGAAGGAAGAGCAGCAGATCATCATCGACCGAAAGATCCAATTCTACAACGTCAACGCGCTGAAGATCGCCATGGATGTTGGCCTCGGCGGCCGCATCAACACGGTCATGCAGACGGTCTACTTCGAGCTCTCCGGCGTGCTGCCGGCCGAGCAGTCCATCCAGCTTATCAAGGATTATGCCAAGAAGGCCTTCGAGCGAAAAGGCATGGATATTGTCGAGATGAACTGGAAAGCAATCGACGCCTCCGTGGCCGCCATCGAAAAGGTCGAGGTTCCTGCGCAAATCACAAAATCCTACGAGCCGCCCGAAATGATTGCGGATGACGCCTCCGACTTCGCGAAGAACGTGATCCTCCCGATCATGCACGAGAACGGTGACGAGATTCCGGTTTCCGCCATGTCGTTCGACGGCACCTTGCCACTGGGAACCACGAAGCTCGAAAAGCGCGGGATCGGCCCGCGTGTCCCGAAATGGCTGAGCGAAAACTGCATCCAGTGCAACCAATGCGTCATGGCCTGCCCGCATGCGGTTATCCGCGCCAAGCAGATCGATCCGGCCGAACTCGGCGAGGCTCCGGAAAGCTTCAAGCCGATTGTCTCCAAGACGAAAAACGACAAGGATCTGCAATATAAGATCCAAGTCTACGTGGAAGACTGCACCGGTTGCGGCGTCTGCGTGGAAACCTGCCCGGCGAAAACCAAGGCACTGGAGTTCACTACGCTCGAAAAGGAAAAGGTGGCGGGCGAAGTGGCCAATGCCAACTTCTTCGACGCACTTCCCGACAACGTGCTCGACGGCGCCAACCCGGCCACCGTCAAGGGCTTGCAGTTCAAAAAACCACTGTTCGAGTTTTCCGGTGCCTGTGCAGGTTGCGGCGAAACCCCGTATGTGAAACTCGTCACGCAGATTTGCGGTGAACACATGATGGTGGCCAACGCCACGGGGTGCTCCTCCATCTATGGAGGAACCTTCCCGACCGTTCCGTACTGCACCAGCAAGGAGGGCCGCGGCCCGGCCTGGGCCAATTCGCTCTTCGAAGACAATGCCGAGTATGGCATGGGCTTCCGCCTGGCGGTCGACAACAACCGCGCGCTGCTCCGCCAGAACGTGGCCGAGTTGCTCGAACTGGGCACCACCGCCGACCTGAAAGCGGCTCTGGAAAAAGCCAGCGAGGTTTGTGTGGATGGCGAACTGGGCGACGAGGCTGTTGCGGCGCAGAACGCCGTGAAGCTTCTGCTACCGTCCGCACTGGCCGAGGCTTCCGCCGAGGCCGCTCCGATCGTCCGCAAGGTGATCGAGCTGCAGGACTACTTCATCGACAAAGCCGTATGGATCTTCGGTGGCGATGGGTGGGCCTACGATATTGGCTACGGCGGACTCGACCACGTGGTGGCTTCCGGAAGGAACGTGAACATCCTGGTTCTCGATACCGAGGTCTACTCCAATACCGGCGGCCAGGCCTCCAAGTCCACGCCGATCGGTGCCGTGGCCAAGTTCGCCACCAAGGGCATGCGTGCAGGCAAGAAAAACCTCGGCTTCATGTGCATGAGCTACGGCAATGTCTATGTGGCGCAAATTTCCATGGGTGCCAACCGCATGCAGACGCAGAAGGCGATCCAGGAGGCGGTCAACTACAACGGGCCGTCGATCATCATCGCCTACTCGCCCTGCATCGCGCACGGCATCGACATGATGAAGACGCAGACCATTGCCAAGAATGCGGTCGAATGCGCCTATTGGCCGCTCTACCGCTTCAACCCGGAAGGCGAGGACGGCAAGCGCTTTGCATGGGACGCACGCGAACCCAAGGGCGACTTCCAAGCCTTCATTCGCAATGAGCGCCGCTATACGACGCTCCTGAAAACCGCCCCGGACGAAGCCGAGGAGCTCTTCAAATTGGCGGAAGAAGACGCCGTCAAACGCTGGAACTTTATGCAAAAGATGGGCGAACTGATGTAACCCGTCCGCAACATGGAAGCTCGCCCGAAACGGCGGGCTTTTTTTGTAGGAGGTTGGATGTAGGAAGTTAGATGAAACGGGGATGGGCAGGTACGTTCTACATCCTACCTTCCACCTCCCAGACGTACTTTTACGAAAGGAAGATATGAAACAGGAAGAGGTATTGGGATTGTTCGAGGAAACCGGCGCACTGCTCAACGGCCATTTCGAGTTGCGCTCGGGATTGCACAGCAACCGGTTTTTCCAGTGTGCGCATTTGCTGCAGCATCCGCGCATTTCCGGGCGGCTGTGCGAGGCACTTGTTGAAAAAATGAGGGTCGAACTCCAGGCGTTGGAAGTCGATACGGTCATTGCCCCGGCCATGGGCGGCATTACGATCGGCCACGAGGTGGCGCGTGCACTGGATGTCCGCTTTGTTTTTGTGGAGAAGGAGGACAACAAACTCGTGCTTCGTCGCTTTGATATCAAGGACGGCGAGCGCTTTGTGATTGCCGAAGACGTGGTGACGCGTGGCGGACGGGTGCAGGAGACGATTGATATTGTCGAGGGAAACGGCGGCCTTGTGGCGGCCATCGGAATCTTGGTGAACCGCAGCGGCGGCAAGGCGCAGTTTGAAGCCCCCTTGGTTAGCCTGCTCGAGATCGAACCGATTACCTACGATCCCGCCGATTGTCCACTCTGTAAAGCGGGAGTGGAACTCGTGCATCCGGGAAGTAAGTAGGGAACAGAGTGGGGGAGTTGTGGAGTGGGGGCACGATCCCCTCACCTCCATACCACCCACACGTAAAAAGTCATTTCATCGCTTTGACTTGTTCAGGGCGAAGGGGTAGCCTGCGAGGCTTGTTTTTTAGAAATTGAATAGGAGGTTGCCTGTGTCGCATCCATTGGAATCGATTTATGCTCTGCAGAAAAAGGATCGAAGACTCATTAGGATCATGCGGGAAATCCGCGATATTCCGCAGCGCAAGAGCGATATAGAGGCGCAACTTGCGGGTTCGGCGCAAAAGCTGGAAACCGCGTTGGATAGCCGGAAGCATACGGAGGCCTCCTTGAAGGAGCTGGAATTGGAGGTTGAATCCCTTCAGGAACGGATCATTAAGTACAAACAGCAGCAGATGGAGGCAAAGACCAACGACCAGTACCGCGCCTTTGTCAAGGAAATCGGCGTGGTTGAGCGCGAGATCAGCGAACTCGAGGACAAGGAAATCGAGTTGATAGAATTCCTGGACAAGGGAAAGATCATTATGGCTGAGTGCGAGGAAAGGCTGGGCGGCGAAAAAGCGGGAATTGCCGGTGAACTAGCGGAACTCGATGGCCGCTCCGCCGCATTGCAAGAGCAGCTTGAACAGATAAAGGCGGAGCGTTCCCGCGCAGCCGAGCAGTGCGACAAGACGATTCTAAAAAAGTACACGCGCATCATGAACAACAAGCGCGATTTTGCGGTCGTTATGGTGGAGCCGGGCGGCCACTGCGGGGGTTGCCACATGAAACTTCCGCCGCAGGTGAGCAACGATGCGCGGAATCCGACCAAAATTGTAAGTTGCAATTTTTGCGGGCGGATTGTTTACAATCCGGCACCATAGGTGCCATGCCGTTTTAAGGGGTTAGATTTTTTCTAGGAACTCCCGCTTAAAACTTAGCCACTTAATACTTAAAACTTTTTTCAGGCAGGGTGTATCGGTCGCTCTTCGTTTCGGCGGAGGGAGGAAAGTCCGGACTCCGCTGGGCAGGACGTCCCGTGGTTAACGCGGGAACCCGTGTGCGATATCGCACGGGATGGAAAGTGCCACAGAAAATATACCGCCAAGCCCGCTCTTTGAGCGGGAAGCTCTAAATTAGGATTTTCCGCTTTGCGGGCTTGGTAAGGGTGAAATGGTGGGGTAAGAGCCCACCGCCCCGAGGGTAACCGAGGGGGCAGGGTAAACCCCGTCCGGAGCAAGATCAAATAGGGAACGAGAGGCGGCCCGCCTCGTTTGAGTTTCGGGTTGATCGCATTAGATAAATGATCGACCCCGCAAGGGGAACAGAATCCGGCTTACCGCCCTGCCTGTCTTATTTCTTTGCTGGGAGATTCCCTTTCATGATGACTTCGTAGGCCATCCGGTCGAGAGCCTTTCCGTTGGAGAGGTCCAGTTTCTTTCTGATATTGATACGATGGGTATCGACCGTGTTCTTGCTGATGTCGAGCTTTTCGCCGATATGCATGGTA
>DAOUQA010000104.1 GCA_030625905.1 Kiritimatiellales bacterium
TCGTAAAGGTCGTTTCCTGGTACGACAACGAGTGGGGCTACTCCTGCAAGGTTCTCGACCTGATCAACGTTATGGTTGGCTAAGCCCGCGCATAACCAAGATTGAAAAAGCGTCCCGTTCCGGGGCGCTTTTTTGGGTCTATAGGAAAGCAGGCTCCATCGGAATGGAAGCCCGCGCTACACCCTGTATTTGGAAGGCAGCGCTACACCCTGTATTTGGAAGGCCGCGCTATACCCTGTGCTTGGAGATTTGTGCGGACATCGGTGTGGAGCGTGCTTCCATTCCGATGGAGCACGCATTTTTTGAGAGAAACATTAGTTCCAAACCTGCTACATTATTTCCATGGAAATTATCCACAACAGCATCTCGTCCCTTGGCGCTTTTGCGCCCTATGCCTGCATCGTGCTTTTCCTGTTGGCGAGCCTGCTGGTGGTCTGGCGGTTGGAGACGCTGTCGGGGCAGGGAGTGGAGGGCACGGTGCTTGGAACCCTTTTCATGCCGTTCTGTTCCGGCATGGGCAATATGGTCTTTGCGTTCGTGCCATGCTCAATGGTAATTTTTGGAGGGGGAAGTGAATCGCCACACCGCTTTCCGTGCGCAAAAAGCGGTGTCGCCCGGTGGTTGCCGCCGCATTCCAGAATTTTGTTCGTTTGACTCGCTTTTGGATCTGCTTATAGTCGGCGGCTTGATTTTTAAAAGCGTTTAACCACAAAGGAGCTGTTCATGAACAAGCTAACGATTCAAGATCTGGATATTCAGGGCAAGCGCGTGCTGATGCGCGTCGATTTTAACGTGCCGATCAAGGACGGCGTGGTAGGCGACGACACCCGCATCGTTGCGGCGCTGCCTTCTATTAAGCATGTGCTCGAAAACGGCGGCTCGCTCGTACTGATGAGCCACTGCGGTCGCCCGAAAGGGGAGAAGAACATGGAGTTCACCCTCAAGCCCGCCGCCGACCGCCTGGCCGAGCGGGTCGATGCCAAGGTAACCCTCGCCCCCGACGTGATTGGTGACGAAGTCAAAGCCCTCGTCGATGGCCTTCAGGCCGGTGAGATCCTCGTTCTCGAAAACGTCCGTTTCTACAAGGAGGAAGAGGGCAAGGGCTGCACCCCCGAAGAACAGGAAGCCTTCGCCAAGGAACTCGCGTCCTACGGCGATGTCTATGTTTCCGACGCTTTTGGCACCGCGCACCGCGCGCACGCCTCCATGGCCGTTGTCACCAAATACATCGACCAATGCGCCGCCGGCTTTCTGCTCGAAAAGGAGATCGAATATCTCGGACAAACCCTCGAAGCTCCCGAAAAACCGTTCGTGGCTATCATTGGTGGCGCAAAAATTTCCGGGAAGATCGATGTCGTGACCAAACTGATGGACAAGTGCGACGCCATTCTGATCGGCGGCGGCATGGCCTACACCTTCTACAAGGCGCAGGGCAAGGCCATCGGCGGATCGCTCCTCGAAGAGGACAAGGTTCAGCTTGCGGGCGAAATCCTCAAGAAGGCCGAGGAAAAGGGCATCAAGCTCCTGCTTCCGGTCGATAATATTGCGGCCGATGCCTTCTCCGCCGATGCCAACACCAAGGTGGTAGGGGACCACATTGAAGACGGTTGGATGGCACTCGATATTGGCCCCAAGACCATTGAACTCTATTGCAACGAAGTGGCCGGCGCGAAGACCGTCGTTTGGAACGGCCCGATGGGCTGCTTCGAAATGGAACCCTTCGCCAGCGGAACCTTCTCCGTCTGCGAAGCCGTGGCCAAGTCCGACAGCGTCAGCATCATCGGCGGTGGCGACAGCGTGGCCGCCGTCAAGCAATCTGGCGTGGCCGACCAAATGAGCCACGTTTCCACCGGTGGCGGCGCCTCCCTCGAATTCATGGAAGGCAAGCAGCTCCCCGGCATCGTTGCCCTGACCGATAAATAATACGGAATTAACTTAATCGGTATTATTACTCGTGCGTGGAGCCCGCAAGATGCGGGCGGTACGACCCGGAAGTTATGAAATACTAGTCAGGTTGAGGAACTTGCAAACCCCCATAACGGTGTAGAGCGCGGTTGCCACTCTCTTCGATCACTGCTTTCCCGTGGAAAGCCTCGCTTCGTGTCCCGTCTGCGGGAGCGTGCTTTTCGCGCAACGTGTTCCACTCGAACGATGCGTGCTCCATCAGAATGGAAGCACGCACTACACCGTTGTAGGTTTAGCCAGAGGTTTTGCAAGTTCCTCATCAGTTAATCGTTATTAGTTGCCCCCCCCCGCTCTGCCTCGCGATCGAGGATCACAACTACAAAGCCCCGCATCAAGGTAGATATATCATATAATGATATATCTGTTCTATTTGCAGTTCTTGAGGATCCGGTTGATTCCGGCGGAAAAGAGTTCCCACTTTTTGGTGCGGCACTTCAATTCCGTTCGGCCAGATGCGGTAATTCGGTAGGTGTTGCGAACGCGGCTTTCGCAGACGGTTTCCTTTCGGCTTTTGAGCCAGCCCCTTTTCTCCATTTGCCGGAGAAGCGGGTAGATGCGTCCAAGAGAGGGATGCACCACCTGATGGGAGATATCGGTGAGTTCCTGCCGGATGAGATAGCCGTGCATGGAAGCACCGCTGTGCAGCAGTGCTAGAATGAGCATCTCGGTGTGCCCTTTCACCATTTCGCCGTCAATGCTTCGTTTCATGTGGAAGATATATCATATAATGATGTATCTACAAGCACTCACTTTTCCAACTCCTGGAAACTTTGCTGGGTGAAACCATGCAACGGATGGCACAGACCCCTCTCCTTCTTGATTGGAGGCTCCAATTCGTGACCTCCAATCATAGACCCCTCTTCCGGCTTCCAAGGGTTGGAAGCCAGCGAACCAGCGGTAGCACAACGAGAAAAACCAGTAGTGCCGCCGCCATGCCGTAGAGGTCGATCCGCAAGTCGCCCACCTCGGCCGAGCGGTCAAGGGTCAGGAACTGGAGCGATTCGGTGACGGCGGCAAACAACAGCACATCGAAGCCAACCTTGAAGAAATAGGCTGGATGCTGCCGCTCCAGCGCGGCAGAGAGATAGACGAGGAAACAGAGCGAGGCAAACAGGACGAAATGACCCATCTGGTGTGCCTCAACCTCCACCCCCATGAACCAATCCATCGGTTCATGGGACGGCGCCGGCTTGGGAGCTGGTTTCCCCGCCGCGGGCTGGATCTTTGCCGGAGCCGGTTTTGACCGCTCCGCCCATGTTTTTTTTGCCCAAGCAGACCCGTCCTGGATCCATACGCTTGGCATCAGAGTACCGTAAAGGATAGCCAGGACGTTGAGTAGAATCAGCACATTCAGCTTCCGGTGCTGCAGGCGGCAACGCCGGAAATAGAGTGCGGCCAGAGATAGCCAGAGACTGAAAAAAATGATTCTCCAGCAGAGAAACGACGCGCGCAGCCGAACCGGCTCGACCTCGATGTGTTTAACTTCCGCCGTCCCGGCGGAGCCGGATTGTTGCAGCACCACAACCACACGGCTAGCGTTGGGGCTTATTTCGAATACATCTTCGTGCCCCGCCCAATCCTTGGAACCCTCCGCCGTCGCCAAGCCATGATGCCCTGGAATCCACTTGTTGTTCGCATCGTACTGCGCCAGCAGCAGACGCGCGCAACTCCAAGGATATTTGCCGACGACCACGCCATCCACCTTGATGCGTGCGCGTACGCGGATGGCTTCATACTCCACGGCGGCGGGCAACGGAAAATCGATGCGCGCGTGTTTCCCTCCCGGTGGAACCCGCAATGTAAAATGGGCATTGGATCTGGAGACGTCGCCCCGGATATTAGTCCCGTCAGCCAATACCGGCGATTCCAGCAAAACAGGGCCGACAGGTTCGTAGCGGTCGTAGCGCGACCAAAAGAGCACGGTCGCCGCCAGCAGGATTAATGCAGGCAGGCGCAATTTTAGTTTTTTCATCCAGTCGTTCATGTAGGACAGAAGCTATCATCTGCCGCACAAATACCGAACCTAATCTTCGTGGACTTTAACTTTGCCCTTGAAAACGCGGTGGATAAACACCGTGTAGGCCAGAACAACCGGCATGCCGATCAAGGCAATAACCAGCATCGCCGTCAGTGTCAGCTGCGAGGAGGACGAATTGTATATGGTTAGGCTCCACTAGCACTGGCGGCCAACACAAAAAGGCCCATCTACGCGCGGCGTTGGCGATTTCGCCGTCAAGCTTCATGGAGAGGTAGAGCGCGCCGTGCAGGGCAAACATTGAAAGCCCGACCAGTCCGCGGAGAATGTTGCCGATAGCCGCGCCATAGAGGATGGAGGGCAAAATACTGCCAAACGCAAAGGCGACGTCCCATGCCTTGGTCCAGAATTCCGCCAGTTACTGGAATATGGGATCCCCGCCTTTCCTATCCCAGACGCAGTGCGTTCCTCTCTGCTTGCAGAGGGGCGCGCCCCCTTCGGGAGGCACGCGCTACACCCACAGGGTGAAAGAACCACGGGGTCGCTAATGATTCAGGTTAACCTGCGGATGCAAGATTATAGCGACGAGCCGCGCCAGTGGAGCTTTTGCGTGAGCACGGAAAAATAGCTAAATCCGGGCAATTGAAGAAACTGCACTGGATGGGGGCTCCGGCGAATCGCAATCCGTCCGCCCTGCTCCACCCTGTATTCATCCTGTCCATCGATGGAGAGGATCAGCTCCTTGGCCGCGCTAACAACTTCGATTTCGATCAGACTGGAATTGGGCACCACCAGCGGGCGCGAGCTAAGCGTATGTGGGCAAATCACATTGATCCCAAAGCCGCCGATCCCCGGGTGCAGGATCGGCCCGCCGGACGAAAGCGAGTGGCCGGTGCTGCCCGTCGGGGTTGAAACCATCATGCCATCGCACATAAACGAGCAGACGGCCTCGCCATCGATTAAAAGCTTCAGCGTAACAATGCGTGACGAGGCGCCCCAGCCCAACACGACATCGTTCAGCGCGGAATTCTCGCCCACCACCGTTTCCTTGGCAAAAATACGGCATTCGGCCACATCGCGCACGGAGACCTTATAGCTCTTGTCCGCTATGGCATCCAGAGCCTTCGCCATTTCCGTGTCGCCAACACTGGTTAAAAACCCGAGGCTCCCAAGATTGATACCCATGATGGGGATCTTGGCTCCATGCAGCGCACGGGCGGTGTAGAGCACCGTACCGTCGCCGCCCATGGCGAGCGCGATGTCCACTTTCTTCGCAAACATCTCGACCGGCAGATGCTCCGCTCCGAGGTGCCCGGCCATCTCCGCATCTTCCGCATAGAGCTTGAAGCCATGCCCCTCCGCCAAGCGGCGTAGCTCGCCCAACACATTTTCCGCCCGCGGACGCTTCGTGTTTATAATGACACCAATTCTTTTCATGGCTCGTAGTATAGATTCTTCATCCGAAGAATCTATAATTTTTGCGTAGCAAAAAACGAATGCAGTTAACGGATTGGAATCCCTACTTTTGGGCGGCTTTAAAGGCGGCGTAGGGGCTGGAAATAGAGGTTCCGGCATAGGACTGGCCGTTGAAGACGGCCTTGGCGGGTTCATAGATTTCGACGAAATCGCCAAAATTGGAGTTTTCCCATTGGCTGCCGTCGGGGTTCAGCCCCCCCACGGCAATGACCGAATCGTAGCCCGCCGGATAGATGAGCTCCCCGGTCGGCTCGTTACCTGCGGCGGCGTAGAGGGTCATGCCGTTTTGCGCGGCAAAGTTCATGGCGGCTTCCATAAACGTGCTATCCACCTCGGAACCCCAGCTCATGTTGACGATCTTTACTCCGGAGCTGGCGGCATATTCAAGGGCACGCATGAGGGTATCGGAACTGGTCATGCCGTTTTCATCGAACGTGCGGATGGCCAGCACCGGCACGCCGGTTTCGGCCGCCGCAGCGCCCTCGGGGGTTATGACCCCGGCCGCCACCAGTGCGGTCAGGGTGCCATGGCCGAGAGGGTCGCTAATTTCTGCCGAGGGGTCTACCGCATCATAGGTTCCCCGAATCACCGAAAGGTTGGCATATTGGGGATCGAGGCCGGAGTCGAACACGGCCACTGCGGTTTCGCCGGGCTGGAGATGCAGGTTGATCCCCGTGCCGCTTCCAGACATTGGACCGGGTGTGTTTCCAATTCTTGGGAATGCAAGATTGGGTTCGGATGAATCAACCCCGTCGTGCGCATTTGCAATCTCCATCGCCTTTTCAACCGACATGCCCTCGTTGAGCTTGATTCGGTAGATGCCGGGCGGGTCAATGACCTCGATGATGGTTCCGCCGATTTTCGCGAGCAACGCATGGAGGTCGTTGAGGGTGTATCCTTCCTTGAAGCCCACCATGATTTCGCTGCGGATATACTTGATCCCGTCCTTGCCTTCGACCACATCGAGCACCCTGCCCTTGGCAGAAAGCGGGCGGGCGGCAGAGAGGTTGCCGTCGGAATAGATGCGAATGGCCGAAATTTGATATAGCTCGCCAAGCGGGCTCCGCACCTTTTTCCATTCGAGCAGATAGCTGTGCGGACTGGCCAACTGGGCAATCAATCGGTCAACCTTCGTATTTTCCCAGTCGCCGGAAACCCGGCCCAGTTCCAGCGACGGATCGATCAGCACCTCCACCCCGCACTGCTCAAAAAGCTGCAGCACCTTGGACAACGGGGCTTCATCGGCCTTCAGCCACGCGTGATCGCCCTCCATCCGCAACGTGGCGGCCGGTGCAGCCAGCGGCAACAGTAGAATTGCGAGGACGGGGAAAAGTTTCATAGACCGGAAGATAACGTGCCGCGCCGGAAAAACAATGCATTAAGCGGCAAACCTTTATGTCTGTTCAACACATGTATTTTATCCACTAAATGGTTGGAGGAAACACGCACTTCTGGTAAGCATCTCCGACTTTTTGTATCAAATCAAATCCAATACGGGGGAAAATATGCTACACGAACCAGCCGCCAAGGCGGAAAAGGACGCTGCGTCCGAATGGAAGGCCAAGCTTGGCATTAAGCTTTTCTGGCTTTATTGCATTATCTACATGGGCTTCGTCGGGATCGCCGTATTTGCGACCGAAACCATGAAAATCAAGGTGCTCGCAGGAACCAACCTCGCGATCATCTACGGACTGGCGCTGATCGTTTTCGCCATCATCCTCGGCCTGGTCTACAACCATCTTTGCACCAAGAAGGAAGATGAAATGAAAAAAGACGGGGAGACGAAATAATGAATTATACTCCCAGCCCCATTGCTATTTCCATTTTCCTCGCCTTCGTCGGCCTCGTGCTCGGCATGTCGTTCTACTTCGCCCGCAAGGCCAAATCGGCCGAGGGCTACTTCGCCGCAGGTGGAACCATTCACTGGTTTGTCAACGGCATCGCCTTTGCGGGCGACTATCTCTCCGCCGCCTCGTTCCTCGGCATCTGCGGCCTCATCGCCACCTATGGCTACGACGGCTTCCTCTACTCCATCGGCTATCTCGCCGGCTGGATCGTTGCCCTCTTTGTAGTGGCGGAACCGATGAAACGCCTCGGAAAATATACCTTTACCGACGCGCTGGACTCCAAGTTTAACTCCAAG
>DAOUQA010000167.1 GCA_030625905.1 Kiritimatiellales bacterium
GTCGCGGTCGTAGGCATGTTCGCGGTCGGCATCGTCGTGGTGGATGTAGACGGCCAGCCGCTTGCCGGATCCTGCCGTCGTCCATTCCAGCATTTGGAAGTCGCCGTCGGAGTTACCGAAGGCGGCGATGGGGCGTCGGCCAATGTGCTGGTTGATGCCGACGGGCTTGCCTTCCTTGTCGTCGATAAAGTTGATTTCCGGCAACCGGACGATGACGGGCTTTCCATCGCGCAGTTCGTATGCGGTTTTGATGCTGCTTCCGACGATTTGTTCGGGCGGGATGCCATAAACCTGTTCTGCCCACGGGCGCATAAACTCGATTCCTCCACCGGAGACGATGAACGTTTTGAATCCGTTGGCCCGCAGATAGTCGAGCAGTTCGAGCATTGGTTGATAGACCATTTCTGTATAAAGTTTTCCGGTCTGCGGATGCCGGGCCGTGGCGATCCATTCGGAAACGATGGTTTCAAACTCTTCGGTGGTGGTGCCAGCGTGGGTGGCCATCGCCATTTCAAGCAAGGCGCGTTCGCCGCCCGCGAGTGCGGTTTGGGTGTCGCCTTTCAAAACAGAGGCGAATGGCTCTTTTGTTTTCCACTCCGGGTGCTGTGGGGCGAGTTGCTTGATGCGATCAAAGATAAAGAACGCTTGGAAGTAGACGGGTTGTTCGGCCCATAAGGTGCCGTCGTTGTCGAAGACGGAAATGCGTTCGGCGGGGGGAACGAAATCGGCGGAGCCTGATGTGGTGACCGCTGTCACAAATTCGATAATTGATTGTTTAGCGGTTCCGTCATTCCAGGAAGGCAAAACATCTGCAACCAAAACGGATCGCACAGAAAGGAACAGAACAGCGATAATAAAGATGCGTTTCAATCTCATTTTTCTCTCCAAAAATCAAGGGTCGCCAAATATTTGGCGACCCTCTTTTACACAATAAGCCGGGGTTAATTTGATCCCGTGGCGTGTTTGAGCGTTTCCTCAATCTTTGTGAGGTTGAACGATCCCGGAGACTGGCTCGGCGGATAGTCCTGCATACTCTGGAGGAAGTTGGCCGCAATGCCCTGGAGGGGCACGATAACGAACGCCCGATCGAGCCACCAATCGTTATAGGTGTTGGAGTTATGTTGCGCCTTTTCGAAGGGATCGCGGCGCAGGTTGCAGAGCAGGGGAACGCGCAATTCAACGAAGGGCTCACGCCATAGGTCGAACGTTCTAGCACGGTTTTCAAGGAAGGTTACTTTCCAATCATCATAGCGGATGGCAACCACCTGCCCATCGTCGTTGACGTAGAAAAACTCCTTACGTGGTGATTCGTCGGTTTTCCCCTCCAGATAGTCGAGCTGGTTGTAGCCATCAAGATGGGTGCGGTAGTCCCGACCATTGACTTCCATGCCATCGAGTAGTTTTTCCTTAACCTGATCATCGCCGGCAGCGGCGAGCAGGGTGGGGATCCAGTCTTCGTGGGAAACAATGCCGTTGAGGGTTTTGTTTGCCGGGAAGTGTTCGGGCCAGCGAATGAAGGCGGGCACACGATAGGCGCCTTCCCAGTTGGAGTTTTTCTCGCTGCGGAAGGGGGTGGTTCCGGCATCGGGCCAGGTGTTGTAGTGCGGGCCGTTGTCGGTGGAGTAGAAGACAATGGTGTCGTCGGCGATGCCGAGCTCGTCGAGCAGGTCGAGCAGGTCGCCCACTTGCATGTCGTGCTCTACCATGCCGTCGCTGTATTCATCCTGACCGGAAATACCGCGGTGTTCCGCTTTGACATGCGTGCGGAAGTGCATGCGTGTGGCGTTCCACCAGCAGAAGAAGGGCTTTCCTGCTTCCGTTTGGCGTTTGATAAAATCCTGGGCGGCGGCGTTCGTTTCCTCGTCAATGGTTTCCATCCGTTTTTTTGTGAGCGGGCCGGTATCTTCAACGGTTTGCTTTCCAACTTTTCCAAACCTTGGATCAACCGTTTCGTCATCGGTGTCGGAGGCAAAGCATTTCATGACGCCGCGTGGGCCGAATTTTGCACGGAATTTTGGGTCTTTTGGATAGTCCTCGTTTTCCGGCTCCTCTTCCGCATTCAGGTGGTAGAGGTTGCCGAGAAACTCGTCAAATCCGTGGACAGTCGGCAGGTGTTCATTGCGGTCGCCCTGATGGTTTTTGCCAAACTGGCCCGTGGCATAGCCTTGGTTTTTGAGTAGCTGGGCCATGCTGACATCCGAAGCTTGCCACCCTTCCTTTGCACCCGGAAGACCGACCTTGGTCATGCCGGTACGAACGGGAACGGTTCCGCCAATGAATGCCGCGCGCCCGGCCGTGCAGGATTGCTGGGCATAGTAGTCGGTGAAGGAGAGTCCTTCATCCGCGACCCGGTCAATGTTCGGCGTTTTGTATCCCATTATGCCGCGGTTGTTGTGGCTAATGTTCCAGGTACCGATGTCGTCACCCCAGATCACTAGGATGTTGGGTTTTTTTGCTTGTGTGGCTAGCGCGACGGCGCAGGCGAGTCCGAGTGTTGCGAACTTTAACTTATTCATGGGATACCTCCTTGTGGGTTTGATGAATTTATTTACTTATAGGTGCTTTCATTTTTTTCCCCAAGGCTTTTTTCACGATATAATAGAGCATCGCGGCATAGGGGTCAGGCCTTGATTGATGATTAGGCTTGTATTGGACGTTTGTTCGTTTATCTTTGCTTCATGGCGAGGGCGTTGCGAATAGAGTTTGAAGGGGCGATTTACCACGTTACATCGCGCGGGAATGAAAAGGGTTCGATTTTTAAGGATGAACATGATCGTATCCGCTTTCTCGCAAAGCTTGGTGAAAATTTGGAGACTCATGGAGCCAGGGTATATGCCTATGTTCTAATGGGAAACCACTATCACTTGTTGTTGGAAACGCCTAGGGCAAACCTGTCCGCGTTTATGCAACAGTTCAACACGAGCTACACTGTCTACTACAACCACAGGCACCGGCGAAGGGGACATTTGTTCGAGGGACGGTACAAAGCAAAGGTTGTTGAAGGTGACCGTTATCTGCTTACTCTTGCTCGGTATGTTCATTTAAACCCCGTAAAAGTCCAAGGGTGCAACGGGCTTTCCCTTCTTGAAAGAAGGACGCTGCTGCGGAGCTTCAAGTGGAGTAGCTATCGCGCCTACGTTGGGTTGGTTGGGAGGGAAGGGTTTGTTGATTATGAACCTTTGCTTTCCTTGGTTTTCTCTGGTGCCGAACCTGCGGTGTCGCTGTTTCGCAAATTTGTGGAGAGTGGACTTGCCAATGATGACGAAGAATTGCGGGAAGCACTAGCCAGATCCAGCAAAGCAATTGGGCGGGAGGATTTCTGCCAACTGATGGAAGCGGAGTACAGAAAGTGCGTCGAGAGGATGGGACGAAAACTGGATGCCAGTATGAGAAAAATTGAAGTGGGGATTTCCGCCGAGGTTGTTGTTGACCGGATATGCAGCCATTTTGGTGTTTCCGCAGAATCACTAAGGAAAAGAAGAAGTGTGCACCTTTCCCGTGCTTTTGCAATGAAGCTTTTGAAAGACTGCTCCGGGCTTAATCACCGGGAGATAGCCCCCATTCTGGGTGTTACCGATGGTTCTGGGATATCGAGAGGAATATCCCGGTTCAATGCGCTCTTGGGAAAAGATGCCGATCAGCGTCGTTTATATGATACGTTGAAGCGGGAGATTTTTAATCATTAATCAAGGCCTGACCCTATGCAGAAGCCTCTCCAGTTTGGTTCGGTCAAGATCGGGGTTCCCGTGGTGCTTGCGCCGATGGCGGGCTACACCGATTCCGCCATGCGTACGCTGTGCCTAGAGCACGGCGCGGGCGCGGTCTATTCCGAGCTCACCAGCGCCGAGGGCATCCGCCGCGACTCCGAAAAAACATTCCAAGTTCTGGAAACCTCCAAGAGCGAGCATCCCATTGCCGGGCATATCTTCGGCCGCGATCCGCAGGCGATGGCCGAGGCCGCAAAGTATGTCGAGCAGACCGGCCTTTTCGACTGGATCGATATCAACTGCGGCTGTCCAGTCAAAAAGGTCGTGTCGCGCGGCGCGGGAGCGGCGCTAATGAAAGACCTTCCGCTACTCGCTGAAATTATTGGAAAGGTAAAGGCCGCGGTATCGCTTCCCGTCTCGGTCAAGACTCGCATTGGCTTCAATAGAAACACCCCCGGCCACCTCGAAATCGCCAAGGTAGTCGAAGAGAGCGGGGCTGATATGATCGCCGTCCACGCGCGCCTCGCCAAGAACTTCCACGGCGGTGATCCCGACTGGAATGCGCTCGGCGAAATGAAGCAGGCACTCCATATTCCGATCATTGGAAACGGTGGTGTCAACACGCCCGCCGATGCGCAACACATGGTCGAAATTTCCGGCGTCGACGGCGTTATGATCGGCCGCGCCGCCATCGGCAACCCGTGGATTTTTGAGCAGATTCGGGGGGGCAGGCGAGCCGCCGGCGATACAGAAGCCGCCGAGCCGTCGGCGATACAAGCCGTACCGCAGGCGGCTCGCCTGCCCGTTCAGGAGCGGAGCAACATGATGGCGGAGCATTTGCGGCGCTTGGTGGAACTGAACGTGTTGAAGCAGAAGGCTTCGAGCCGACCAAGCAAGTATTCGGCGGAGGAGTCGGCCTGTATACAGTTCCGCACTCATATTCCCTATTATGTGAAGGGTATGTTTGATAAGAAACGGTTGCTCATGAAGCTCG
>DAOUQA010000139.1 GCA_030625905.1 Kiritimatiellales bacterium
ACCACCTGCGTTGGTGAACTATTCCCTTCGGTCATTATTTGTCCCGGCGGGAAAATTATCGTTCGCAAGCGAAACGGGAGAACACAGAGGTTAGGGAGGTTGTTCCTCCGTACCGCAGGCGGCTCGCCTGCTCTTCCCTGACTGGAGGGCGGTTCCGACCCTGTCGGGCAAATAAAACCACCAACCTGCCAAACGCTTTCATCCGGGGTTCTCCTTGTTGAAGAGCCTATTGTTCTCTACACTTTTCTGGATTTTTCATATCGGGATTTACTTGTGCTGTTTATAGAGAGGGTGGTTTTGATAACCGCATGGATACAGTTAAGAAGATTATAGATCAGTGCCTTCTCTTGGATTTGGAAACAACTCCTGACGGAAAAGTTCTGAAGGTCGGCGCGGTTTGCGGCGAAAAGGAAGGCTACCTAAAGGGGAGCTTTTCCTCGTCTGATGTGATTCGCACACTGGACGAGCTAGGGCGGAATGCCAAGTATGTTCTCGGGCACAACATTCTTGATCATGATCTACCAATTCTAAGAAAACAATTCCCTTCCCTACATCTACATTCGCTTCCCGTAATCGATACCCTGTTTTTATCTCCGATTGCTTTTCCTGAAAATCCCTACCACCACTTGGTAAAAGACTACCGTTTGCTAAGCACCGCTTTGAATGACCCTGTTTGTGATGCAAAAAACTCGGGGAAACTATTCAATGATCAATGGAATGTTTTTGAATCGCTGAAGAGCTGCGAAATGGACTTGGTTCGATTTTATGCATGGGCTTTTTCGGCAACGATGCTTCCTCTTTTCCAAGCATTGGAAATCGAGCAGCTCTCTGCTGCGGATGCCCAGAACTATTTCGGCTCTAGGGCAGCTGAGATGGGATGCCGAACCGCCGCGCAATCCTTGGCGCTGGAAATTACCCAATTGGATTTGAGAGAATCCGGAGCCTACGCATTGGCCTGGCTGCGTGTTGCCGGATCAAATTCGATCATTGCGCCATGGGTGCGACATCGCTTTCCTGATGTAGTAACCATTGTACGCCGGTTGCGGGACAAAGGATGCTCTGACCCTTCATGTTCCTACTGCCAAACAAACCATAACCCGCACAAGCAACTGAAACGATTCTTTGGCTTTGACGACTTCCGGGCGCAACCCGCTGCAACGGATGGAGGAAGTTTGCAGGAGGCCATTATCCGAACCGGGATGAATGATGCCCCCCTCCTTGCCATCCTTCCGACTGGGGGCGGAAAATTGCTTTGCTTCCAGCTACCTGCGCTGGTGAGAAACCAGCGGCTTGGCGTGTTGTCGATCGTTATTTCGCCTTTGCAGGCCTTGATGAAGGATCAGGTGGACAACCTCAACCGTCTTACAGAATCCACTTTTGCGGCGGCACTTTACGGGATGTTGACGCTTCCAGAGCGTGGCGATGTGATGGAACGAGTTCGTCTTGGTGACGTGGCTATCCTGTATGTTTCCCCAGAGCAGCTTCGGAACGTATCGTTCAGGAATATGATCAAGGAGCGCGAGATCGGTTGCTGGATCTTCGACGAGGCACACTGTCTGTCGCGCTGGGGTCATTCGTTCCGCCCAGACTATCTCTACGCCTCGCGTTTTATCCGCGAATTGGCCGAACAACAAGCAGTTCCTTGCCCGCCTATCGCCTGCTTCACAGCAACCGCCAAGCGCGATGTCGTGAAGGAAATCCAGCAGCACTTCCAGAAGGAGTTGTTGCAGGAACTCATGCTTTTCAATGGCGGTGCCGAGCGAACCAATCTTGAATTCGAGGTGCAGGTGGTCAACTCCGCCGACAAACGGAGTCGGGTCAAGCAACTACTTGCGGAGCGTTTGCCAAAACTATCTGATGGAGCCTCGGTCGTTTATTGCGCAACGCGGCGGGGTACGGAGGAGATGGCTCAATGGCTCCAGCTATCGGGCTTTTCAGCGGAGGCATTCCATGCGGGGTTAGAGCCTCCGGAAAAACGGAGAATACAGGACGAATTCATCGCAGGAAATATCCAGCATATTTGCGCAACGAACGCCTTTGGCATGGGGATCGACAAGGACAATGTCCGCTTGGTGATCCATGCTGACATCCCAGGGTCGCTAGAAAACTATGTGCAGGAGGCTGGGCGCGCAGGGCGAGATCGCACCTGTGCCCGCTGTGTTTTGCTCTACGATAAGCAGGATGTGGAAACCCAGTTTTCATTAAGTGCCTTTTCTCGGCTTACCCGCCACGATATCGCCCAGATCTTGCGGGGCTTGCGCCGCGCTAAGCGCGACGACAAAGATGCTGTGGTGATCACAGCCGGTGAGATCTTGCGGGACGAGGAGGTTGATGCTGGATTCAACACAACCGATCCCATGGCCACCACGAAAGTCAACACGGCGGTCTCGATGCTCGAACGCGGGGATTTTGTTCAACGCAATGAAAATAAAACCAATGTGTTGCAGGTTCAATCACTGGTGCGCTCCACGGAAGAGGCGGTCGAAAAAATCGACAAGCTAAATCTTTCGCAGCGGGTCAGGAGTCAGTGGTTGGAGATACTTGGCGCGATCTTCAACAGCGATCCCAACGAGGGAATCAGCGCTGACGAACTGGCGGAGCTTCCGTCGATGGCTCCGGAAGAAGTGGATGCGCCGCCGGCCCAATCGTTCCGGCAATTGCGTCACGACACCCTGCCCGTGATGCGGATTCTCAACGACATGGTTAATGCTGGGATTGTCGAGAAGGACACGCTACTGAGTGCCTATGTTAAGGTTCGTTGCGCCAATGCTTCCGACAAACGGCTGGCGGATGTCTGTGCGCTGGAAAATGCGATGATCGGCCTTATGCGCGAGGAGGAGCCCGATGCGGAGGGCTGGATGGTTTTGAGTCTCCGGCACTTGAATCAACGTCTACTGGATCGAGGATTTTCCAGTGCGCCCGAATCCCTCCGGAATTTGCTCAATAGTTTGTCGATGGATGGGAAAGGCCTTGCCGGGAATCGGGGCAGTATTGAGCTAAAGTACCGAGACAAGGAGCACTATCGAGTGAAGCTTCAACGGGAATGGGACGACCTGCAGAAGACCGCTGAAAAGCGGCAGGCCGTTGCGGGTATTGTCCTCGCGGCGATCTCCCAAAAGATTCCAACGGGAACCAGTGGCGAGCATTTGGTGAAGTTTAGCGAAAGCGAGCTGCTGGAGGCCTTGCATGCCGATATGTTTGTTGCGGCGCAAATTAAAGATTTCAGTGCGGTTATCGAGCGAGCTCTTCTTTTCCTGCATGAGCAAAAGGCGTTTATTCTCCAACAGGGGCTGGCGGTATTTCGGTCAGCTATGACGATCACTATCCTGCCGAGTGCCAAGGGACGCGGTTTTACCCAGGGGGATTACTCTTCGCTTAAAGAACACTACATGGAACGCAATTTTCAGATACATGTAATGAATCGCTATGCCAGCCTCGGTCTCGAAAAGATTACGACCGCACTGGGGCTTGTTGCGGCCTATTTCACCATGAGCAAAACGGAGTTCGTTAAAAAATACTTCGCTGGGGAGAAAGATATGCTGGATCGGGCCACCAGCGCGGAATCTTATCAGACCATTGTCGATCAATTGAACAATGCCGTTCAGATTGCAGTGGTGTCAGCTCGGACCAATATCAATATGCTCGTGCTGGCGGGACCGGGCTCAGGAAAGACACGAGTCATTGCGCACCGTTGTGCATACCTTCTAAGAGTCGAACGCGTGCGCCCCCGCGAAATTCTGGTCATTTGCTTTAATCGGTCGGCGGCCATCAGTCTCCGGCAACGGATACGGGAACTGGTCGGAAAGGATGCTGCAAGGGTCACCGTACAAACCTATCATGGCCTGGCCATGCGGTTGATTGGGGCATCGTTTTCAGCTCGCTTGGACGGAAAAGGTGAAATGCTTGATTTGGACGAAATGATCCCCGAGGCGACAAAGATGCTCCGAGGGGAATGCGATATTCCCGGGGTTGAGCGCGATGAAATGCGCGAACGGTTGCTGGCTGGATACCGCCATATCCTGATCGATGAATATCAGGACATCGACCAGTCCCAGTACGATATGGTTTCGGCCATTGCCGGGCGAACCCTCAAATCCGAAAATGAAGATGCCAAGCTATCGATTCTTGCCGTGGGAGACGACGACCAGAATGTCTATACATTCCGTGGAGCCAATGTTCAATTTATCCGGCAGTTTGAAGAGGATTATAAAGCACGGACGCATTATTTGATCGATAACTACCGATCATCGGAAAATATCATCAACATCTCCAATCAACTGATTGCGCTAAATCGAGACCGGATGAAAACGGATCATCCCATTAAAATTAATGCGGCTCGCCGTTCCGAGCCCCCCGGAGATCCCGTCCAGATCGTAGGTTGCCATGACCCGCTGCACCAAGCTCGCCATGTATTGAATGCAATCAAGGAATTCAGAAAGGACGCGGGAGGCATTGCGGTTTTTGCACGAACGAAAAAGGAACTCCATTCCATACGAGCCGCATTGGAAGAGTCCGCAATTCCATCCGTCATGGCAGCGGAAAGCAAAGGAAATGTTCCCCTCCATCGTATGCGTGAAGCAAATACCCTGATTGCCTTCATAAGGCAGCTCAAGCAAGTCACGATCACAGCCTCCCGCCTTCAAAACGAAATCCGGGCATTGGCGTGCTACGAAACAAACAATCCATGGTGCCAAATCGTCGACGGTATTCTTTGTGAATGGGAGGGCGAAACAAACAACAATGATCGCGCCCCGGCAGAAGCCATCGACTTTATCTATGAAGCACTGCACGAACGTCAACGTGAGCGCACATCGGATGGAAACGTCTACTTGTCAACCGTCCACTCCGCCAAAGGACTTGAATTCGATCATATCATAATGCTTGGGAACTGGGATCGGCCATCGAGCCCGGCTGAGCAAGAAGAGGAAAGACGGTTGTACTATGTGGGCATGACGCGGGCACGCAAAACACTGACACTGTGCGAGCTTGAAAAAGTCTCGAACCCGCACACGCGCGCACTGGATGGCAGGGGCGTTGTGCGCTCGAAGGCAGGTTTGCTTACTGATCCTCCCGGCTCTGCGTTACGCTTGAACTATGCAATGCTGGATCTTTCCAATGTCTGGATTGGATATCCAACCCTGTCCCTCGGCATTCGCCGGGAAATCGCGATGCTGCATCCCGGCTCCTTGGTTCGTTTGGAGCAACGTGAGGACGAAAACCGCATTTTCGTACGAAATAATGGTGGTCAAAAAGTGGGGGCGCTATCAAATGCGGCCAGCGCGGAATGGAAAGATAAACTCCACTCCATTAAGGAAGCCCGGGTTCACTCAATCATTAATTGGCGAAAGGATTTGCTCGAGCAGGAGCCTGAGAAAAGTTGCCCCGATGAGTGGGAAGTCCCTTTGGTGGAAGTGGTTTTATTTGATGGAGATCAAGATGGATAAATCCCTACAGAAATATATTCGCAGATTCTCTCGTCTTCGGCAGGGTACAACACGATTTGGATCCGCTCCGCACAAGCCTGTGTTGATGCGTGCTTGAGGTCGCAGGGAACTGTGTGTAGCTTCGCTTGATTGGATGGATTTATCCCGAGGTTGCGTGGACGAACAGACGATACATGCTTATTCAGAACGCCATGCGGAATTTATTGCGAAATACGATTCCGCTTG
>DAOUQA010000005.1 GCA_030625905.1 Kiritimatiellales bacterium
AAGAAGCTGCGCTTGAAGCCGGCGAGGACGAGGTCGCGGAACTGGCTGTCGGTGAGGTCGAGGTACTGAGTGCAGAGCAGGAGCTCGTTGGTGACGCTGGTGTGCGAGACGAGGCGGTTGTCGGTGCTGATGCTGACGGAGAGGGCGTTGTCGATCATGAGCTGGAGAGGGTGGTCTTTCAGGCTCTGGAACTCGGGAATGGTTTGCAGGTTGCTGGTGGGGCAGACCTCGATGGTAATGCGCTGGTTGGCAATGTATTCACTGAGCTGCGCGATGTAGCCGGCCTTGTCCTTGATGGACTTGAGTTTGATGGCGGCTTCGGAGAAAAGGAACGTGCCGTGGCCGATGCGGTTGGCATAGCATTCGGTGATGGCCTGGAAGATGGATTCGGGGCCGTAGGCCTCGCCGGCGTGGACGGTCTTGCGCAGGAAGTTGCTGTGGGCGCATTGGAAGGCAGCCTTGTGGTGGACGGCGGGATAACCGGCCTCTTCGCCAGCAAGGTCGAACCCGACAATGGGCAGGCCTTCGTCGCGGAGTTTGACGGCCTCCTTGACGAGCGCGAGGGAGGCGCGGGCATAGGAATAGCGCAATGTGGAGTTTTGTCCGCGCTTGAGCAGTCGCTCGTAGTAGGGCGACATTTGCCGGTTGAAACGCCGCATGGCGCAGAGGATGATGCCGTATTCAAACGGCATGTCGGGTTCATCAATGCGGGCATTTAAATGGTTTTTGGCTTTTTCCAACCCTCGGAAGACGGCGCGAACCACGCTACCGATTTCGGTGGCGTGGGTGACGTGCAGCTGCGGGGCGAAGCGCACCTCGATATAGCGGACGCCCTCGGCGTGGGAATCTTCGGCCAGTTCGAACGCGGCGCGTTCAAGGTTTTCCAGAGTCTGGAGGACGCCGACGGTGTAGGCAAAGCCGGCGAGATATTCGCCGAGGTCGGCGTAGCGTCCCTTGAAAACCAGTTCGTTCAGCCCGGCTTCCTCGTAGGAGGGCAGTTTGATGCCGACACTTTTTGCCATTTCGATCAGGGAGGGGAGGCGCAGCGAGCCGTCGAGGTGAAGGTGCAGATCGGTCTTGGGAATTTTTCGGATGAATTGTTCGGTAAACTTTGTCATAATAATGTCAATTAAACCATGAAAGACCTGGCGCAGCAAAGTCACAACTAGAATTGAATCCACAGATTACGCAGATTTGCACAGATTCTTAAATCCGCTTAATCTGTGAAATCTGTGGATGGAAAAACGAGAAGAGAATGTTGATTGTTGAGTCACAGAGCTTGGATGTCTACCGGAATCTTGCGATCGAGGAATACCTGATGGAGCAGGTGGTTGATCAGGAGCCGGTGCTTTTCCTGTGGCGGAGCGACTGCGCGGTGGTGATGGGTAAGAACCAGAATCCGTGGCGCGAGTGTCGGCTGGATCTGATGTGCGACGAAGGCGTGCCGCTGGCGCGGCGCATCTCCGGCGGCGGAACGGTTTATCACGACACCGGAAACCTCAACTATTGCGTGATCGTTGACCGGGCAAAATATCGCGAGGATCAGGCCTATGGAATGGTTCTCCATGCACTGGAAACCTTTGGCATTTGCGCGGAAAAGAGCGGCAAGAGCAATCTGGGCGTGAATGGCCGCAAGTTTTCGGGCAACGCCTTTTGCTTCCGCAAGGGCAGGGCGCTGCACCACGGAACCTTGTTGCTCAATACCGATCTGGAGCGGCTGGACCGTTATCTCGGATCCATGTTCGGTGGGATCGAAACCCGCGCCATTGCCTCGATTCCGTCGGAGGTGGTGAATCTGGGGCTGGACGTGGAAGAACTTTCGTCGGCGCTGGGGGAAAGTTTCCGGTTGCTGTATGGCGATGGCGGACTTTCAGGGCGGTCGGAAGCCGATCTCGACGAGGCGGTGCTCCAGTCCTTGCTTGAGCGGCAGGTTTCAAGCGATTGGAAATATGGAACCACGCCAGGATTTTTACTGGAACGAAACGGGGTTCGGCTGGAAGTAGCCAAGGGGAGGGTTGTGCGCGCCGAAGGCGAGGGGACGGACGACTTTGCGGGAGTACCGTTTGCCGAAGTTGCGTTTTCCCTGCTTCGCCAGATTGACTAAAGGGGCTTTCATGCCTAGGATCCCAAGATGTTTGAAGCAAAGGCAATTGTTCAAAACGAGGCCGGCATTCATTGCCGTCCTTCTGCCATCCTAGTGAAGGAGGGGGGCGTCTATCCCGGCGAAATTCTCGTTACAGCGGAATCCGGAAGCTGCACGCTCACTTCGGCGTTGCAGTGCATCGTGCTGGGGTTGGAAAAGGGTGCCGAAGTCGTTATTCAGGTCACGGGTCCCGATGAAGAGGTCTTTTGTAAAAAGCTGGTTGATCTTTTTGAGTACCACTTTGATTTTCCGCCGCAGGAATAAAGCCCCGGTCGGGGTTGACCCACAGGGCAATCTTGATATAGTTCCCGCGAATTTTGTCAAAATTATTGGCTGAAAACGTAACAACAACCATAAACCAAGAAGGTAGATATCATGTCGAAAAAGATTCTCGATGCCGTCAAACCCGGTGTTCTCTATGGGGATGACGTACAGAAGGTTTTCCAGATTGCCAAGGAAAACAAATTTGCGTTGCCCGCCGTAAACGTGGTTGGAAGTGATTCCATTAACGGAGTACTCGAAGCCGCTGCTGCGGTCAATTCTCCGGTTATCATCCAGTTCTCCAACGGTGGCGGCGCATTCACCGCCGGCAAGGGACTGAAAAACGGAGCCGTTCTCGGCACGATCTCCGGTGCGCAGCACGTGCACACGATGGCCGAAGCCTACGGCGTTCCGGTCATCCTCCACACCGACCACGCCGCCAAGAAGCTACTGCCGTGGATCGATGCGCTGCTCGACGAAGGCGAAAAGTGGTTCGAAACCAAAGGCCGCCCGCTCTTCAGCTCCCATATGCTTGATCTCTCCGAGGAATCCCTCGAAGAAAACGTTGAGATTTCTTGCAAATACCTCGAGCGCATGAGTAAGATTGGCATGACGCTGGAAATCGAACTCGGCTGTACCGGCGGCGAGGAAGACGGCGTGGACAACACCGACATGGACGAGTCCAAGCTTTACACCCAGCCCGCAGACGTAGCCTTTGCCTACGAAAAGATGAAGGCCATCAGCCCGGACTTCACCATCGCGGCCTCCTTCGGCAACGTACACGGCGTATACAAGCCGGGCAACGTCAAGCTGACCCCGACCATACTGCGTGATTCGCAGGTATATGTTGCCGAAAAATTCGCTACCGAAGCCCAGCCGCTCAACTTTGTGTTCCACGGCGGATCCGGTTCCTCCCCTGAGCAAATCAAGGAGGCCATCTCCTACGGAGTCATCAAGATGAATATCGACACCGACACGCAGTGGGCTACGTGGGAAGGCATCCTCAACTTCTACAAGGCAAACGAGGGCTACCTCCAGGGGCAGCTCGGAAATCCGGAAGGTGCGGACACGCCGAACAAGAAGTTCTACGATCCGCGGGTTTGGCTCCGCAAGGGCCAGGAAAGCATGGTCGAGCGCGTCAAGCAGGCCTTCGCCGATCTCAACGCCATCGACGTCAACTAATCAACGTATGGGTTGGTTTCAAAAGCCGTCCTTCGGGGCGGCTTTTTGTTTGCCCGGCAAAGCCGGCAAACCCAGTCGCTTGAAAGAAAGCGGCAACACCCCGTCCGAGGCAAGAGGCCTCAACTACATTGACACCCCGCCCGGCAAACACTAGTTTTCCCGCGGCTTCCACTTAACGAAAGGATATTCGAATGAGTCAATTTTTTGAAGAGTATTACGCCCATTTGGAGGAGCGTGCAAAGGACGGAATTCCGCCACTTGCGCTGAGTAAGGAACAGATAGTGGAAGTGATCGGGCTACTGAAGAATCCGCCGGCCGGGAAAGAGGCCGATCTGGTGGAGCTGATTACCAACCGCGTGAATCCGGGGGTTGATCCGGCGGCGCAGGTGAAGGCCGAATTCCTGTTTAAAGTTGCGCATGGCGAGGAATCGACTCCCCTAATTACGGCGGAGCGTGCTGTTGAACTGCTGGGAACCATGGTCGGAGGATACAACCTCGATGGACTGATCAGGCTGGTTGAAGAGCAGGGGGAACTTACTGGCACCGCTGCAACGGCTCTGAAAAACATTGTTCTTTCGGTAAACCGTTTTGAAGAGGTTCAGGCACTGGCTGAAAGTGGAAACGATGCGGCGAAGGACATTCTGGTTTCCTGGGCGAACGGGGAGTGGTTTACATCGATGCCGGAGGTCGCCGAAGAGATTGAAACGGTAGTATATAAGGTTGACGGAGAGATCAATACCGACGATTTTTCCCCCGCCTCGCATGCATTTACCCGCGCCGATATTCCGTTGCACTCGACCTGCATGGGCGGAACGCTGTTTCCGAACGGCTCGCAGGAAATTGCCGAACTGAAAGAGAAGACCCGCCTGCCGGTTACCTTTGTCGGCGACGTGGTCGGCACCGGGTCTTCCCGGAAGTCGGCGTGTAATTCGTTGCTCTGGCATATTGGCGACGACATTCCGTGCATCCCGAACAAGCGCCGCGGCGGAGTGATTATCGGTACCACCATTGCACCGATCTTTTTTAATACGGCAGAGGATTCGGGGGCGCTTCCGATCCAGGCCGATGTGACCAAACTTGCTACCGGCATGGTCATCAAAGTATATCCGGCAAAAGGTCTGATTACAGAGGCTGACGGCAACGAAATCACAAGCTATCCGGTTAAGCCCGATACCCTTCTTGACGAATACCGCGCCGGCGGACGTGTTCCGCTGATTATCGGCAAACAGCTGACCGAGAAGGCACGTGCGGCGATGGGAATGAGTCCCCTCGAAGAATCGGGGATTTTTGTAATTCCGAATAATCCACACCCGGTAGCCGGGCAGGGATATACGCTGGCCCAGAAGATGGTTGGCAAGGCCTGCGGCGTGGAGGGGATTCTGCCCGGTACATCATGCCTGCCGAAAATGACGACCGTCGGGTCTCAGGACACCACCGGGCCGATGACCGCCGGTGAAATCACCGAGCTGGCCTGCCTGAAGTTCAATGCCGATCTTGTGATGCAGTCGTTCTGCCACACGGCGGCCTATCCGAAGCCGACCGACGTGATCACGCACGCGACGCTTCCCGACTACATTATGGACCGCAAGGGGGTATCGTTGCGTCCCGGTGACGGAGTGATCCACTCGTGGCTCAACCGTCTGCTGGTACCGGATACCGTCGGTACCGGTGGTGACTCGCACACCCGTTTCCCGATGGGAATCTCGTTTCCTGCCGGATCGGGGCTGGTTGCGTTTGCGGCGGCTCTCGCTGTGATGCCGCTCGATATGCCGGAATCCGTACTGGTTCGTTTTAAAGGGGAGCTACAGCCGGGGGTCACACTGCGCGACATCGTCAACGCCATTCCGTATCAGGCCATTCAGGAAGGACTGCTGACGGTTGAAAAGAAGAACAAGAAAAATGTCTTTGCGGGTCGTATCCTTGAGATGGAAGGACTGCCGGATCTGAAAGTTGAGCAGGCATTCGAATTGACTGATGCCGCCGCTGAACGCTCTGCCGCAGCGGCAAGCATTAAGCTCGGCCGTGAATCGATCGTTGAATACCTGCGGTCGAATGTCACCCTGATGAAAGAGATGATCAAGGGCGGCTACGGCGATGCCGATACGCTGGAAAAACGGATTGAAGATGTGAGCGAGTGGATTGAAAACGGTGTGCTGATGAGCGCCGATGAAAATGCCGAATATGCGGCGGTCATCGAAATTAATCTGAATGAAATCACGGAGCCGATTCTCTGCTGCCCGAACGATCCGGATGATGTGAAGAAACTATCCGAGGTGCAGGGCGCAAAAATCGACGAGGTATTTATCGGAAGCTGCATGACCAACATTGGCCATTTCCGTGCGGCCGGCGAAGTGCTCGATGGCGAGGGGTTCGCCCATGTGAATCTGTGGATCTGCCCGCCGACGAAGATGGATCAGGCTCAGCTAAAGAAAGAGGGCTATTTTTCTAAATTCAGTGCGGCCGGTGCGCGGATTGAGATCCCGGGCTGCTCGCTCTGCATGGGCAACCAGGCGCGCGTAAAAGACAACGCCGTTGTCTTCTCGACCTCGACGCGCAACTTTAACAACCGCTTGGGAACCGGAGCTCAGGTGTACCTTGGCTCGGCGGAGCTAGCATCGGTTGTGGCGCTTAAGGGCGAACTGCCGACCCCGGCCGAGTACGTCGGGATTGTCGGACCCAAGCTGGAAGGCAAAAAAGACGACATCTATAAATATCTCAACTTCGACCAGATGACGGGGTTCTCGGTGTAGGAATGAGCGTCCCGCTCGTTTAAGCAAGCGAGACGCTTGCTCTACTCTTGAAAGAACGGCGGTACGTAATACCTCTTGCAGAAACGTATGGGTATTTTCTCGTGTAGCGAGAAAAGTAAAGTGTAGAGATCGCCTAGTAGTCGCTTTTAGCCGTACCGCCATCGAGCACGGTGGGGGTGGCACCGATGCCAAGGCGGGTGGCGCCTTGCTCGAGGTAGGCCACGGCCTGTTCCCATGTGCGGATACCGCCGGAGGCCTTGATGCCCATTTTCCCGCCGACGGTTTTGACCATGATGTCGATAATTTCCGGCGTGGCGGAGGAGGGGCCGAACCCGGTGGAGGTCTTGACGAAATCGGCACCAGCCTCTAGCGACAGTTCGCAGGCTTTGACAACTTGTTCCAGTGTTAGGAAGCAGCTTTCCTGAATGACCTTCACCGCTACGCCGCTGGCATGGGCTGCGTCGACGACGGCTTTGATATCGTTGCGGACATGATCGAGGTTGCCGGAAAGAAACCGGCCAATGTTCATGACCATGTCGATTTCGTCAACACCGTCGGCGATGGCCTGTTTGGCCTGGAATACCTTGGTTGCGGTGGTGTCCGCGCCGTGGGGAAAGCTTAGGACGCAGGAGGCCATGACGGGGGAACCCTTCAGCAGTCGGGCCGCAAGCTTGATATCGCATGGGCGCACACACATGCTGGCTACACCGCGCTCGACGCACATGGCTGCGTTTTCCCGTACATCGTCCTCGGTCTGGTTGGGTTTCAACACCGCATGGTCAACCTTCGAGGCCACTTCCTGAAGCGTGTATTTGCACATGCCCAGAAAGATAGCGCGGGTTGTGTTGGGGATTCAATGCCGGGGAGGAGGAAATTCGGGCTAGGCCGCATGGCTATGGCGTTTGACAGGATCCTCTTCGAGAAGACTGGTGAGCCTGAGCGTGGTGACTTGCTCTTCTTCCGCCGGCTTGGAGCAGGAGATGATGCCGACCAGCAGATAGAGTAGCGTTACCACACCATAGATCAGACCCGGAATGGCTTGCCTCATGGCGATGGATGCGGCGATCAGTATGATCGAGGGTGTGGCGGCGGCGGCCGCGATGCGCAAGACTCCAGGAAACTTGAGTGAACTGTGCATCATGGATGAAAGGATCAAACCTACAATGGCGACCAATAGCATGAGCAGTACGGTAAAGATGTAGGAGAGGAGCAGGAAGATTCCATACGAAAGCGGTGCCAAGGAATTCTTGGTCATTTGAATCCACTGGTTGGCAATGTGCTTGTTAAAGTGGAAATCCGAAATCTGCGCAAGGTTCAGTGTGTTGAATTGTTTCTTTCCGCGACGGATAATCAGATCGGTTTCCGTTAGCAGGGCCACGACCCCATCATTGTCGATGTAGTTCATGCTGCCGGTCGTATCAATGATGGCCGCAACCGTTCCATCCTTCCTTTTAATGTAGAGGGGTTCTTGTTGATCGACCTTAACCTGTCCATCCTCGATATGAATCTCGGGCAACTGGTTGATGATTTGCATCTGATTGCTATCCAGCGACTGGAGCATATCCTTCCGCAGGCTGAGTGTGGGGGGGATCCAGCAGATGGCGAGCAGGAGGAACAGGTAGGTCATGTTCGCCCCTTTCCAGTTGTGGCCGACATCGCGATAGAGCCGTTTTGAGAAAAACGACAATAGCGGCAAGTGAAGAATGCTGTACTTCTTGTTCATAAGGACAAGATGAATAGCAAGTTTGATGCCGAGTATTGAGGATATGCCTTTTTAGGGTGGATTTTATGGGTTCTGGGTATTCCAGCCCTCCTCGCCCGGCACAATATTGGTGAATTTAATGCTCGAGCGCGGTTCTGCCATCATGTGGGCCACGGCATCGCGCCAGGCCATATAATGGGTTGTTTCCTTGTGTTTTACCGCATCCTCGGGGGTGCGGTATACCTCCACCAGAACAAAACGGTTGGGGTCATCGATTTGCGCGATAAGATCGAACCGCGCAATACCCGGTTCCAGAAGGCTGCTTTTCACATTTGCGAGGGTGGCGGCGTTGAAACCAGCGAGGTTTTCAGGTTTTACATGGATGAAAACATGGACAATGAACATGGCAACCTCTTTTTGCTACACCGCGAAGCCATACTTTCGAAGTAAACAGGCCAACGGCCGATTCAAAACTATAGATTCTTCGGACGAAGAATCTAACCCAGATGCTGGTGAATTATTTCGTAGAGAGCGTCCTTTTTGACGGGCTTGGGGATATAGTCGTCCATGCCGGCCTCCAGACATTTTTCCCGGTCGCCCTGCATGGCGTTGGCGGTAAGGGCGATAATGGGAATATGGAAGCCTTCGCCGCCGGTCTCCAATTCGAATCTGCGGATGCGGCGCGACGCTTCGTAGCCATCCATTCGAGGCATTTGGCAATCCATGAAGATGAGGTCGTAGTGGACACTAGCGGAGGTGATCTTGTGAAGCGCCCGTTCCCCATTTTCGGCGACCTCGACCTCGAACCCGCCCTTGACGAGGATGCGTTTGACGACGGTTTGGTTGACGAGGTTGTCTTCGGCAACAAGGATGCGGCGGATGCCGCCGGAGGAGGGTTTCGAGGTTTCGATCGGGGGTTGGGTGTCGGCTTGGCGATATTCCTCAGTGGGGTAGTCGAGGGCGTGGGCCGTTTTTGCGAGCAGGTTGTCCAGACGGATGGGCTTAACAAGCTTGGTGGTCGGTCCCGCGCGGTCGAGCGAGCGGAAGTCGCGATTGGTGATGGAGCAGATAATGAACAGGGCGAGGTGTTCAAATTCGGGGTCGTTGAAGAAGGGGGAGGGGGAGGTATAGGCGAGGTGCTCCTCGATGAACACAATGCGGTGGCGGGTTTCGCGAAGCTTTTCAACGGCGTCGGCGATGGAGGTGGAGATCGTGGCTTTGAGGCCCCAGCGGTTGAGCCATTCGATGAGGACTTGACCCATGATCCTCTTTTCATCGATGACGAGCACGTGTTCGTCGCGGAAGATGGTTTGGTCGATCAATGTGGAGCCTGGGGTTGTGGCGATGGATAGGTTGAGGCGGAACCAGAAGGAGGAGCCCTTGCCCAGTTCGCTCTCCATGCCGATTTTCCCGCTCATCAAGGCAACGAGCTGTTTGCAGATGGCCAGTCCCAGGCCGGTTCCGCCAAATTCGCGGGTAGAGGAGGAGTCGGCTTGCGAGAATTTCTGGAAGAGTTGCGGCAGTTCCTCTTTGGATATGCCGATGCCGGTGTCGGTGACGGTGAAGTGAATCGTGGCTTCGGCCTCGGTTCCAGCCACGGAAGCGACATCGATGTAGACATGGCCTTTCCGCGTGAATTTGAGGGCGTTGCCGACGAGGTTTGTAAGAATCTGGCGAATGCGGCCGGCATCGCCCACAACCCAAGGGGAGGTGTTGGGCGCAAAACGCAGGATAAGGTCGAGCCCTTTCTCAAGGGCGATGGGTGTGAACAGTTCGGTGACATGCTCGCAGGTTTCGCGCAGATCGAACGGTTTGGATTCGAGGGCCAGCTTGCCGGCTTCGATCTTGGAGAAGTCCAGAATGTCGTTGAGCAGGGTGAGCAGGGCATCGCCGGAGGTTTGTATGATACGCAAATACTCATGTTGCTCCGGAGTAAGGGTTGTATCATAGAGTAGGCTGGCGGTTCCGATGATGCCGTTCATGGGGGTGCGGATTTCGTGGCTCATGCTGGCGAGGAAGTCGGATTTTGCGTTGGCGGCCTGTTCGGCCTTCTCGCGGGCAATGAGCAGTTGGCGGTTGGCGCTTTCGAGGCTTTCGCGGGCATCGTTTGCGTCTTCCATCATTCCCATGGCGATGTGCTGGTTTTCCTCAAGTTCGCAACTGCGTTTGTCGAGCAACCGGTTGGCCTCCTTCATTTCCAGCTCGTTTTCTTTGCGCTCAGTGATGTCGAGCAGGGTGCCAACCATGCGCAACGGGGTCTTGTCCTTGTTCCATTCGATCACCTTGCCCCGGTCGAGTACCCAGATCCAACCATCGGGCTCTCTGCACATGCGGTATTCGCAGGTATAGGTGTCGGTTTTTCCGTTGAGATGGTTTTCGATATTGCGGTTTACGGTTTCGGTATCGTCGGGGTGGATACGCTCCTGCCGCCACGTGACCCGGCTATCCAGCTGTTCCGGACGGTGGCCGAGAATGGCGGCAAAGCGGTCGTTGTAGGTCTGGGTTTGGTTCGGGATGTTCCAGTCCCAATAGCCCAGGTCGCCGCCGTGCAGAATCAATTCCATGTTTTCCTTGGCCTGTGCCGCTTCGGACTGGGCATACTCCCGTTCGATGATTTCGTGCTGGAGCTCTTTGTTGAAGCGCTCGGCATCCTCCATGATGCTGAGTAGGGTCTTGCGGTGCTTCTTGAGGTCAAGAGCCTGTGTCTCAAGAAATTCATTGGTCTTCATTAACTCTTGGACCACCTTGACTTGCTCGTGCATTTCGAGGTTCATCTCATAGCTGCCGCGTTCCAAGCGGTGGCCAACGGCACTGCCCGCAAGGTAGCTGATGCAAGCGACCAGCAAGAGGAACAGGCCGGAAAAATAGAAGAAAAAAGGATCGGTTGCCAATGCCAGGCCGTAAAGCGCCGCGGAAAGTAGCAGCACACTGACAACCGTAGCGAGGGCAATGCCGAGCCCGAGCCGCACTTTCAATTTGGGTTGGTTATTCATCGTTGGGTTTTGGGAGAGGTTGGTCTACAGGGGCAGTATTGTAGCGCTTCTGCAAGTCCATCTGTTTGAGCAGGGTGTTGACTTCGGCCTTTAGTTCAATGATGCGGGTTTCGCGCCCAACGGCAACGTTGTTGAAGCGTTCAAGGTCTTGGATAGCGTCTTCAAGTTCGGCCTCGCGCTCTTTCCGCTTGTTGACGTCTTGCTGTAGCCGGGCATTGAGCTCGGCCGTTTCCCGCGCTGTTTTGGTTCGGGCGCGGTTGTAGAGCAAGATCAGCGGGAATGCCATTGCAAGGAGGAACGTGCCGATACCCACCGTGCGTATGGCGAGGGCGTGTATCAAGTCGTTCACATCATGTGTGTTGCGGGCAACCAGGATAAAATAGCCGGTATCGGTGGATATGGGATGGTAGCGGAGGGCGATGCGGAGTTCCCCGCATTTCCCAAGCCTCACGGTTTGCATCTGGACGGATTTCCTTTCGAAGCTTGCGACCGGCCGTACAAGGGAGGAGAGTTCGGGGCAAAGCGGATCGTGGAGGCAGGAGGAGCCTGCGGGACCGTTTTCGTTTTCCGCACCCCCGGCGATAAGCTCCCAGATTTTCGCGCCCTTGCGGCCGACGGCTCCAAGAATATCGAAATGGCAGTCATTGGCAAAATGGTTGAGGTTTTCCTGGTTGGCCACATATCCAAGCTCGCAGGTCGTCTCGGTTTCCACGGCGCACACAATGAATATATTGCCCAGAATCTGTTCGGTCGCATAGGTGGCGTTGACCAGCGATCGGTCGACCTGTGCGAGCAGGTTGGTGCGTTGCTGGAAGTACGACCAAACGGAGAACGCAATCACTCCCGCCGTGTAGATGGTGGCGGCCAGAGCGAATGGCCCGTAGCCTTTTTGTTTGCTTCCTGTGGTTTCGTTCATGTCGAATCGCCCGAGGAGGTTTGATATTTGATCTGCCGCCCAAGTTCCTTGAGCAGGTGGTTGATTTCGGCTTTGAGCTCGAGGGTCCGGAGTTCGCGTCCACGCATGAGTTGGTTGAAGCGCTCCATGTCCTCAAGGGTGCGTTTCAGGCGATCCTCGGCCAGGTTTTGTTTGGTGACATCGCGCCAGACGCCAAGAATGCCGACGGCCTGCCCCTCCTCGTTGTGTAGCGGGATTTTGCTAACTTCGCGCTGGCCGGTAGTTCCGTCGGGTCGGGGGTAGGGGAGCAGTATGTTGAACAAGGGCTGGTTGGTGGAGACGATCTGCTGGTCGCGGGCGACCAAGGTTGCCGCCATCTCCGGGTCGAAAAGGTCGTGCGGGGTTTTTCCGACGACATTGTCGATATGGCCAAAACCACACTCCTGGATGAACGCCTTGTTGCATCCGAGATATACGGAGTCCTTGTCCTTCCAGAAGATGGACATTGGAATAGTGTCCATGATGAGTTGGAGCATTTTCTGCGATTCGCGCAGCGCGGTTTCGGTCTGTCGGCGGTGGGTTGTGTTCCGCGCGACACCAAAGATGGCTTTGCGGTTTTTCCACGACCCTTGGAAGAGATTCATTTCGGCCGGGACGGTGCTGCCGCTTTTCTTCTGCAAGGGTAGGCTGCAGGCGGCGGATTGCTCGGACTGGATGAGGGCGATGATCTGGTAGATCTCGGTGCGGAGAGGTTCGGGATAGAGTCCGGGCAGGCTCATTTCGTCCAGCTCCTCCTGGGAGTATTCCAGATGCAGCGCGACCGAAGGGTTGGTGTGGAGCAGGTTGCCGTTCATGTCGCAAACCAGCAGGAAATCGTCGATTGTTTCGAAGAGGTTCTGGAAGTTGTGCTTTTCCTCCAGAAGGTCGTCTTCGGTTTTTTTGCTGTTCGAGATGTCCTGCATAACGCCATTCCAAACGAGCGCGTCTTTTTCGCGCTGGGGAACTGCGCTTATGCGCAACCATTTGAGGTTGCCGGAAATGTCCAGCATTCGGAGGTCAAGGTCGGTGGGTTCAAGGGTTTCCTTGGCCGATTGATAGGCCTTCTGCAAGGAGGGGATATCGGCTTCATAGAGGTGGTCGAAGGCCAGCTTTGCATCGTGTATCACCCGGTCGCGATCAATGCCCAGCACCTGTTCAAAGTCCTTGCCGAGGTAGTGGAACGAAAACCCGCTGGAGGGCGAGCACTCAAGCTGGAAAACGGTAATGTTTGGCAGGTTGTCGCCCATCAGCCGGAGACGCTCTTCGCTTTTTTCAAGGGCGTTGTTTTTTTTGGAGAGCTTTTTGCGTATCTGTTGCAAGCGAATCAGGAAGCCAAGCAACAGGAATGTACTCGAGATAAAAATAGCAACGATGGTGGTATCGGCTCCAAGATGATCCAAATAGCCTGCGTAGTCGCCTGCGGCAAACACGTCCAGTGGCGCGATCGCGACAAGGCATGGAATGCTGATCAGCAGTAGGCGGAAGATCCTATGGTTTACATCTGGCATATGTCCCTTGGGTAACACATCCATCTAACATATTCGATAAGCTTGAATGAATCAAAAAGAAATCAGGGCTTCGTGCAGTTCGCACAGGGGCAGGCCGACCACGTTGGTGTATGAGCCGTTGATTGCCCGAACCATATGCGCCGCCCCGCCCTGAATAGCGTATGCGCCCGCTTTGTCCATGGGTTCGCCCGTGGCAATATAGTCCTCGATTTCGGCATTTCCAAGAATCCGGAAAAGTACCTGGGTGCTGACGGAGAACACTTCGGTGCGTGTAGCATCTTTTATGCAGACACCGGTAGTCACTCCATGCGCGGAGCCTGAAAGCGCCTGGAGCATTTTCCGCGCATGGGCGGCATCGGTGGGTTTTCCGAAAATGGTTTCGTTTTGCACCACGATGGTATCCGCAGCGATAACGATTCCGTCGACGGACACGGCACGGGCTTTTTCTTCGGCCAGCCGTTCGGCAAAGATGCGCGGTTTCTCGTTGGGCAGAGGGGTTTCACCGATTTCCGGGACAACGACGTCGAAGTCAAGACCCAGCGTGGCGAGCAGTTCGCGCCGTCGTGGCGAAGCGCTGGCAAGGGTCAGTGGCTGGTCGATCTTCATGCGTCGGAGATTAGGTGCAAAAGCAGGTAAATAAAAGCACCTTTTGCATGGTACCGACTAAATAGAAAGTTTCATATTGTGCAACTTTCTGTTCTGCAAAATGGTCTTGTTGCGCGAAGGGTTTAAAACCATGCGCCCGCAGCTTGGAGGAGGGGGCGACTGGGCCTATCGCTGGGCACAATGTCGCAGTGGCCTACGATGTGTTGGTTAATCTCAGAGTCTGGGGAAGCACCCCGAACTTCGGGGCTGAAAAAGGAAATATTGAATTCGGTGTATTGACTTCGACCGCGATATTCGCATAATTCGCTGTTCCTTTTGAGCCAGCGTAGCTCAGTGGCAGAGCAACGGATTTGTAATCCGTTGGTCGTCAGTTCGACTCTGACCGCTGGCTCCATTTTTTTTTTAGAATTGACCTTCCCGGAAATCGTTTTCCCCCAGTCCTTTTATCCTGCCAAAGCTTATATGTCGTAGGATGACGGAAAAAGTTGCTTTCTCGTCCGAGTTTGAGAAGATCAACTCCTAGATCGAAGGGCTATTGATGAAAATTCCGTTCTCTCTTTTTCTGGCATTTAAATACCTGAAACCAAAGCGGTCGATGATTTCGATCATCACGGTGCTGACCATGATGGGCATTATGCTCGGCGTCGCGGTGCTGATTGTGGTGCTTTCGGTGATGACCGGGTTCGACGATGTGCACAAGGAGCACATGATCAAGCTCGATTCGCATATCCAGATCGCCGCGCGCGGGCAGGTTGCCTTTGCCCCGGAACCTGTGATGGAGCTGTTGGACGGAATCCCCGAAGTGCAGGCCGCCGCCCCGGCGGTGGAGGGTTTTGTGATGATGACCCGCTATGATCAGGCGATCACGGCAGTGTTGCGGGGGATTGATCCGGAACTCGAAAAGGGGATTTCGGATCTGGAATCGCTCTTGGTGGCGGGCACTTTGCCGACCGATGACGAGACCGTGGTGGTGGGCGAACGACTGGCGAGGAATCTGGGAGTCTGGACGGGGGATCAACTGACGGTCTATTCGCCGCAGTGCTTTTTGGGCGAAGATGAGCTCCGCCTGCCTGCCGAACTGACGGTGTCCGGCATTTTCTCGGTTGGCATGTATGACATCGATTCGCAGTTCATGATTAGTTCGCTTCCGACGGCGCGCGATGTGTTCAATATGGAGGCGGGTGTCCAGACTCTGCGGATCATCACGGACGACCCTTATCAAGCGGAGGCCACCAGCGAGAAAATCCGGGTCAGACTTGTCGATGCCTCCGTGAGAGAGGGAGGGAGGCCTTGGTTCAAGCGCCTCTATACCCGTACATGGATGGAGATCCACCAAAATCTGCTCAGCACACTTAAGGTGGAGAAGGATATGATGTTCATTCTACTGTGCGGTATTTCGCTCGTCGCCACGATGAGCGTGACCAACACGCTGATCACCCTTTGCGTTCAGAAGACCCATGAGATTGGATTGCTCAAGGCACTCGGCTTTTCGTCCGGCAAGGTGGTGGGCATCTTTTTCCTGCTGGGTTCGATCCAGGGGGGGGTCGGCTGTATTTTCGGCGTGGTGATGGGGATGTGGGTTTCCGGAAACCTTGATGCCGTGTTGAACTTCCTGCGCAGGTTCAACCCGGGGTTGATGTCGGCGCAATTCTACCAGTTTACCGAAATGCCCTCGCGAACTACACTAAGCGACGTACTGTCGGTATGCCTGATCGTGATGGTGTTCAGTACCCTCGCCGGTGTCCTTCCCGCCATCCGTGCTGCCAAAATGGAGCCGGTCGATGCCTTGCGGTATGAGTAAGGAATTTTTGATGACCGTGCCTACGGCACTATTTGCATGCGCAAATTATTTATTCAGGCCGATTTTTGATTTGCGATTTATGGGTCTGTGACGGCTGTTCATTCTCTACGGGAATTGACAAACAACCATTTCGCAACCATAATGGTTGCGAAATGGAGGTAGCCATGGCCAGCATTACCATCAAGAACATTGATCCCGAACTCTACGGACGGCTCAAGAAGCAAGCCGCAGAACACCGTCGCAGTATCAACAACGAGGTGATCGTCTGTCTTGAACGGAGTCTGGTGCGCTACCCAACGGTGGATTCCGATGAAGTCATGCGGCGGGCAGAAATCGCTAGGGAAATGACGACCGGATATAAAATCACAAACGAGGAAATCGACCGCATGAAGCGGGAGGGGCGGCCTTGATTGTTGCCGACACCAATCTGATAGCCGGACTTTACACCGATGCCGCCCAGCGCGATTTGGCAAGGGCTGTATACGGGAAGGATCATGATTGGGCTGCCCCTTATCTTTGGCGTTCCGAGTTCAGGAATGTGATGGCTTTGTACATGCGCCAAGGATTGTTGGAGCTTGGGCAGGCTATTCAAATAACGCACTGGGCGGAAGAGCAGATGTCAACGAATGAATGCCGACCGATAGCTTCCCGCGTTTTGAACCTGGCATCCATGAGCGGGTGTACAGCCTATGACTGCGAATTTGTCTCGATTGCAGAGGATCTTGGAAGGTCGTTGGTTACGTTCGATAAAAAAGTATTGAAGCAGTTCCCCTCCATCGCCATTTCACCGGTTGATTTTATTGCGAATTGAGCCATGAAGCGTATCCGTATCCATCTGTGTCTATCTTTGGTTCTCCTCCTTTCCGCCGCATCGGTGCGGGCGGGGTTCGACTGGGATCCGGTGTATGAAAAGGTGTCGGCGACGAACGGGATGGAGTTTCTGGCGGTGCGCCCGTTCTATTCGTACGTCGACGATCCGGCCACGGAGCGGTGGCGGAAGGATTATCTCTGGCCGCTCTACACGCAGAAGGGGTTTAAGGACGAGCAATACAGCCGCTTCTTGTTCTTCGGCCATTCGGCCGACTTCTCGGAGGATGACGACCGCCATCGCATCTGGGTGATCCCTTTCTACTACCAGGGGGTGGATGCCAACGGCGAGGGCTACTTCGCAATCTTCCCCATCGGCGGAACCATTCACGAGTTTCTGGGGCGCGACAAAATAATGTTCGTGCTGTTTCCCTTCTTCGGGAAATCGCAGGTGAACGATGTGCACACCACAACGGTGCTGTGGCCGATCGGCTCGAAGTCGTCGGGGGAAAAGGTGGATCGCTTCCGGGTCTGGCCGCTCTATGGCCGGACGGATCTCTTCGGCGAATACCGGAAAAAATTTATCCTGTGGCCGATCTACACGTCGGTCGACTACACCAACGAACGCAATCCCGGCGGCGGCTTTATCCTGGTTCCAATCTACGGGAGGATCAAAACGGAGAAGGCCGACAACTACTGGCTTGTCGCACCGCTCTTCCGCTATATGACCAGCGAAGAGCAATGGATCGTCCACGCGCCGTGGCCCTTCATCCAGCTGGCCGACGGCGAAATGTACAAGCGCATCATCTGGCCGCTCTACGGCAAGAAAAGCCTCGGCACGCTGACGAAGCAATATTTCCTCTGGCCGCTGATCTGGAACAACCAGACCGAGTACGCCCGCCACAATCAGCACCGTCGCTACGTCCTCCCGTTCTTCGCCTACCAATCGGATGTCGTTACCAAGAATACCGAAAAGCACGAGGTTGGCGATGTCTCTTCCAGATACTGGAAGATCTGGCCGCTGATGAGCTGGGAGCGCAAGCACGGGAATACGCGCTTCCGTACCTTGGAACTTTGGCCTTTGCGAAACACGCCGGGGGTCGAACGCAACTGGACGCCTTGGTGGACGCTCTACCGCCGTATGAATACCGATGGCGAGGTCGGCCACCATGTTTTATGGGGGCTATACCGGCAGACGAAAAGCCCCCAAGGGTTTGAATGGAGCTTGCTCAAAGGGTTCACCGGTTATAAAAAGACGCAAAACAGTAGCCGCTACCGCTTTCTGTTCATGTGGTTCGGAAACGACGAGGATCAGCCATAAGCAATTTCATCATAGACTCCATGCGCTACCCCGCCCATTCGGCCCGGCACTTTGGAAGCCAGGTGTTGCAGCTGATGCACGACACGGGCCATGCGATGTACATGCTGTTGGAGGCCGTCTGTTTCACCCGCTACGTCTTCACGCAACGCAGTCGGCACGAAATCGCCACGCAAATGTTCACCACCGGCATTAAGAGTTTGGCCGTCATCACGGTGGTCGCGCTTTTTACTGGAATGATCCTCGCGCTGCAGACCGGGCTTGAGTTGCGCCGCTACGGGCAGGAGGTCTACATCGGTTCCGCCGTCGCCGTTTCGATGATCCGCGAAATGGGACCGTTCATGACTGGGCTGATCATTGCCGCCAGCGTGGGGTCGGCCATCGCCGCGCAGATCGGCACCATGGTCGTTTCGGAAGAGATTGCCGCGCTGGAGGTGATGTCCATCAATCCCAACCGCTTCCTCGTCATGCCGCGCCTGGTGGCGCTCGTCGTCATGATGCCGATCCTTGCGGTCTACACCAACATCCTTGGCGTCCTCGGTGGCGCAGTGGTCGGCACGACACAGCTGGGCGTTTCGGTGCAGGCCTATATGGACAACGCTATGCAGTTCGCCACCAACAAGGATCTCTACGTTGGCTTGTTCAAGGCGGTGGTGTTTGGAATCGTCATTGCGACGGTTTCCTGCCATCAGGGCTTCATGACGAGCGAGGGTGCGGTGGGTGTCGGCAAGGCCACCCGTCGCGCGGTCATCATCTCCTTCCTGGTCATCCTGGTGCTGGGTTATATGATAACGAGGCTCTTTTACATATGATCCGCTTTGAAAATATTACCAAGGTGCTGGGCGGAAAGACCGTGCTGGACGAGATCAGCTTCGAGGTCGGCGAGGGCGAAACCGTTGTAATTGTCGGCCTCTCCGGCGCGGGGAAGAGCGTGACGCTCAAGCATATGATCCGCCTTATGCAGCCGGATGCCGGCAAGGTGCTGATCGACGGCGAGGCCATCGGCGATCTTGGGCGCACCGCCTTGCAGGCGGTTCGCACCAAATTCGGCGTGCTCTTTCAGAGTGCGGCGTTGTTGCAGTGGATGTCGGTTGAGGACAACGTCGCCCTTCCGCTGCGTGAGCACACGAAGATGGACGACGGCAAAATCGAACAGCTTGTTGCCGAAAAACTGCGCCTATTGAACCTGTCCGATACGGGCGATAAGTTTCCGGCGGATCTCTCCGGGGGCATGCGGAAGCGGGTCGGGCTGGCGCGTGCCATCATCATGAACCCTAAAATCATGCTCTACGACGAACCGACTTCCGGCCTCGATCCGGTCACCTCCCGGCACATCGATAATTTAATCGTGGATATGCGCAAGGAACTCGGTATAACGAGCGTTGTAGTGACCCACGATCTGCATAGTGCGCTCTCCATTGGCTCGCGCATCATGATGTTGCACCAGGGGCAGATCGTGGAAAACGCGACGCCAGAGGAGTTCATCCATTCGAAAAACGGGACGGTGCAGGCTTTTCTGGAGTCGCAGTACATTACGAAAAAAGGAAAATGGGAAACGGGATTGAACCATGAATAAATACAGGCGCGAAGTTAGCATCGAAATCATAGTCGGCTTGTTCATGTTCGTTGTGCTGATCGCGCTAGGCATCTTCACAATCGTGCTCAGCAAAGAAAACCTGCTGAAGAAAACCTATGCCTACGAATTCGTCTTTTCCGAGATCGGTGGCTTGCGCGAGGGCGACAACGTCTTCCTGCGCGGTATGAACATTGGCCGCGTCAGGCAGACGGATCTGCAGGAAAGCCATGTGCGCGTCTATGTCGCGCTCGATGTGCCGCTCAGCCTGCACCATGGCTACAGGATCGATGTTGTCGATGCCTCCATGCTGGGCGGCAAAAACCTAAAAATCTACGAGGGGCCCGCCGATGCGCCGGAACTGGGTGAGAACATGACCGTCCTAGGGGCGAAACCCGTGGAAATGATCGAGGAGATGAGCCGTGCGCTTGGCGGATTGAAGGAGACCATCGATGCCGTCAACGCGGGGGAGGGAACGCTTGGGAAACTGCTGAAGGACGGGGTCGTATACGACAACCTGGCCAGCATTAGCGAGAGCTTCAAGCAGATCATGTCGCGACTCGAAAGCGGGGAGGGCAGCTTGGGTAAGATGCTGGTTTCGGACGATGGACAGCTCTACGAGGACGGCAAGGCCTTGATGGCCAACCTGCGGATCATTAGTCAGAATCTGGCGGACGGCAACGGAACCCTCGGCCAACTGATGTCGGGCGAGGACACCGCCTTCCAGGATCTGGAGGCGACGCTGGCCGCCGTCCGGAGCATTTCGGAAAGCATCAGCGAGGGTGAGGGGACACTTGGCCGACTTGTGCGCGATGCCAAGCTCTACGACGAAACCAGCCTGCTGGTCGAAGATGTCCGCGCCGCCGTGGACGACCTGCGCGAGGCCTCGCCCATCACCTCGTTCGGTAGCGTGCTGTTTGGTGCCTTCTAGTGTCGCGCGGCAGTAAAGCGATCAAGCGGCTTCGTGCCGCCGCATTCATCATTGTCGTATTTGGACTGCTACTGGCTTCTCTCTACACGAGCCGTCGGGCACCCCCGCTTGTCCGCATCGGTGAAATCAAACCCATCATGAATTTTTCCACGGTGTGTGTGCAGGGCGTGCTTGAATCCAATGCCCGCATATTGCGCGATGGCGCTGTACTCTACCTAATTGCCGACGAAACAGGATCGCTGCCCGTGTTCCTTAATCGTGCTCCCGAGGGTATGCTTCCCAAGGCCGGGAAACGAGTTGCGGCGACGGGGCGTCTTAGCGTGGGAGCAGGCAACCGAGTGCGTATGAACGTGCAGGATCCCGGGCAGATCGAAGTTTTGGGGAACGCGGCTCCGACCCTCGTTCGCGGGCAGGTTTCCGGGGTGTGGTCGCCTCCGCCGGATTCCCGTGCGCCCTACCGAATTACCTTGGCCAGACCCGAAGGTCCGTTGGAGGTTGTCCATTGGTTTACACCGGAGCATCAAGTGGCCGTGGGCGACCAGTTGGAAATCAAGGGCATCATTGGTTTCTACAAAGGCCGGATGCAACTCAAGGTGAAGGAGGCTGGGGACATCCGCTGAACACCCTTTTCGACCCTGTATTTATTAGGTTTTGTCAGATTCGGTTTTGTTCATGAAATATCAGGGAAGGACAAGCGTATCCATTCGAGCAGCTCGTCGCGGTCGGCGAAGCGATCCTCCATCTGGGCGTCATAGGCTTCCTTGAGGATTTTTCCGATGAGCTTGCCTTCCTTGATGCCCATATCGATCAGGTCGTGGCCGCATATCCACGGCTCGGGCAGGATCGGTTCGTTGGCCATCTCCTCCACGTAGCTTTGGAGAAAGTCATAGTTGTCGAGCATCTCGTGGGAGCCAAGGCAGTCGAGCCGGTGCAATTCCATTTCCAGGTCGAAGGTTTCCGCTCCGATCATTTTCCGCAGCTTGGAAGCCCGCATCTTCTGCACCTCCATGAAGCGCATGTGGCCGCGTATGGCCGCAACGATGTTTTTCTTCTCCCGGTTCGGAAGCTTCAGCCGGGTCAGCATCGCCTCCGCCATTTCGGCGCTGACGGCGGCATGCCCATCGAAGCGGATGCGCGGCTTACCGTCTGTGCCGGGGCCGATCCTCGCCGTTGGCGGTTTGCCGACATCGTGTAGCAGCACCGTGTAGGCCAGCTCCCGCGGGGTGTAGGTTGGCTTGTCCTCCACACGTGGGGCAGGCTTTCCAGCCTGCCCATCTGCCGCAAGATCCGGTCGCAAAGTTCCCGTGCCGAGCCTGGAGCTTGAAGAAGTCAACCGAGCCTTCTTTGGGTTTTCATGGATATAATCTTGGAACTTAAGAAAGGAAAATTCCCGCCGAATGATGTGGTCGAACGACTCATCCATCCAGACCGAT
>DAOUQA010000019.1 GCA_030625905.1 Kiritimatiellales bacterium
CGAGCAACACGAGTGGTTCAAAGCTAAATCCGCTTAAAAATATCATAGACAATTTCGGCGAGCTGCTTGGCCAGCAACGGCGGAAAAAGAAGTCCCTGATAAACACCGAAGCCCCGCCCATTTTACAACCGTACCGCCGCCATCAGCGTGTTGGTAGACGACCCCGCCGAACTTCCCGAAGAGGATGAACTCACCAACACCGATCTGATCAGCATGGTGATTCCCAAAACAGTCTTCTTTCCGAAGGACGATCTCTATGTAATTCTCTGTAACTGTATTTGGGAGCCCATTAACGGCCTGGTCATTATCATCGATGACAAGATCGGAACTCAAGGCGAAGTACTCTAGGTGGAAACCTTGGCGGTTTGTAATGTATGGATAGAACATGATGAAGATTTTACTGATCACACCACCACTGCTTCAACCCAACACGCCTTATGCCGCCACACCGTTGCTCACGGCTTGGCTGCAGAAAAACGGGCATAATGCCGTTCAGGCCGACCTTTCCCTCGATCTGCTGCTTACCCTGTTTTCAAGAGCGGGTGTGGCGAAACTTTGCCGAATACTTAAAGTGTGTACAGAAGCGGAGGGCTTTCTGGCGGCGGAGCAGGGTTACCTTGAAACCATTGATGAGGTGATCCTTTTTTTACAGGATTGCAATCCATCGGCATCCAAAAAAATTACACAGCGCGGCTGGCTTCCCGAGGGGCCGAACCTATTCCATGCCTACGAACAGGACGAGCAACTCGGCTGGAACTTTCGCGGCCTCGGCGAAGAAGATCGCGCGCGGCATCTGGCCAGTCTATATCTCGACGACCTCGCCGAAGCAGCCAAATTGGCCGACCCTAATTTTGGGTTTTCGCGCTACGCTGAAAAGATTGCGGCCAGCCTTCCCGGGTTTGAAAAACTACGGAATGCCTTGGAGTCGGCTCCAACCTTGTTTTCTTCATGGCTGGAATCATTGACGGATGGCCAGATGCAGAAACATGCGCCGGATGTGGTCGTTCTGACGGTTCCGTTTCCGGGCTGCCTTTTGGGCGCGCTAACGATTGCCCGACGAATCAAACGAAAGTTTCCCGATATCCACATCGCCATCGGCGGAGGCTATGTAAATACAGAGCTTCGCGAGCTGCGTGATCCGGCTATTTTCGATTATGTCGACTCCATCACCCTCGATAGCGGCATGCTTCCCTTGTTGCAACTGGCCAATCGGGCCACACCCATACGAACGTTTGTGCGCGAGGATGGCGTGGTTCGGTATTATGAAGACGCGGCTCAGCCCATTGCGCACAATGCATTGCCCGCTCCCGTGTATGACGGGCTTAAACTGAACCGCTATTTTGGCCTGTTTGAAATGCTCAACCCCGTTACACGGCTCTGGTCGGACGGTCGATGGAATAAGCTTATGCTGGCGCATGGTTGCTGCTGGCGCCGCTGCGAGTTCTGCGATACCTCGATCGATTATATCAGTCGCTACGATCCCGCCGAGCCGGTGATGGTCTGCGACTGGATCGAGGAGATGGTTTCCAAAACTGGATTTAATGGGTTTCATTTCGTAGACGAATCCCTGCCGCATGATCTGCTGGACGGATTATGCGATGAAATCCTGCGCCGTGGGCTCAACATTGAGTGGTGGGGCAATATTCGTTTTGAAAACCGATTTTCCCGTGCGTTGATTCAAAAAATGGCGACGGCCGGCTGCATCGCCGTGACCGGCGGACTCGAAACCTGCCACGACCGAACGTTAAAACTGATGCGCAAGGGAATCACCGTGAATGGCGCAACCCGGGTGCTTGAAGATCTTGCGGATGCAGGGATTCTGACGCACGCCTATCTCATGTATGGATTTCCTTCTCAAACCTTAAAGGAAACACTTCAGGCTCTGGAAACCATTCGCCGCCTATTTGACGAAGGAGCCCTGCACTCCGCCTTTTGGCACTGTTTCGCCCTTACCGAACACAGTGCCATTGCCCGGGACCCGGAAAAATATTCCATCACGATCAAGGAGCCTCCACCCACGGACTTTGCCCACAATGAACTTCCTTTTGACGGACACTTTGATCATGACCCCAAGATCATCGGAGAAGCACTGCGCAGCGCCACTTATAACTATATGCATGGCATGGGCTTTGACGGCCCGGTCGAGCAATGGATAAGCGCTAACGATTAAAAACAAACTGCTCGGCGGCCTTCATTCCATCGAGCGCAGAACTGACGATGCCGCCGGCGTAACCCGATCCTTCCCCGCAAGGATAAAGTCCTTTGACGGAACAGGATTGACCGGTAGATGGGTCGCGTAGAATCCGAACCGGAGCCGAGCTTCGGGTTTCGGCAGCGTAGAGCGTGGCCTCTTCGATCTTTGCCCCATTCAATTCGCGCAACATTTTAGGAAGGGCCGATTGCAGCGTGCTGGAAACAAACTCCGGCAAAATATTTTGCAACAATGCAGGGACCGCGCGAGTGCAGGATCGCTCCGAAGGAAGCTCCCCCGCTTTTCCTTCCAGAAAATCAATAAGCCGGGCCGCGGGCAGCCCATAGTCAGAACCCCCCGCTTTAAAGGCCGCGCGTTCCATCTGTTTCTGAAATTCAATTCCAGCCAGAACCGGATTTCCCGATTCGTGGCCCATCGCCGCAAAATCAGCAAGATCCACCGGAACCAGAAAAGCGGCATTCCCAAAGGGTTTATCTCGCGCAGAGAGGCTCATCCCGTTTGTAGTCAGCAACCCCTCGGAAGAGGCGCAGGAAATAACCAGTCCACCGGGACACATGCAGAAGCTGTAGCAACGGCGGGCATTCCCCTCCTCTTTACGGGTCAGCCGAAAACTCGAACTTCCAAGGCCTGAAAGCGCGGTCCATTGGCCATACTGTGCTTCATTAATCTGGTGCTGAGGAATTTCAAGCCGTACGCCGACCGCCAAGGGTTTGGCTTCAAGCATCACATGATGCTCGGCCAACATGGAATAAACATCGCGCGCACTATGGCCAGTGGCCAAAAAGCAGGCCTCGGTGCGAATGGCTTGGCCGGAAACCGTTACCCCGCGCAACACCCCCTCTTCGACCTGTATTTTTTCCAGCTTGGAATTAAATGTACACGCCCCGCCCCGTTCCCAAATCCGGTTCCGAAGGGCTGGAATAATCCGGGTTAAGTCATCGCTACCAATATGGGGCGCGGAATCGATCAGGATATCGGTGGATGCGCCGCAGGCAACGAGCACTTCAAAAAAACGACGGATACGGGTTCGATCCTTCGACCGTGCCGTCAACTTTCCGTCGGAAAAGAGCCCGGCGCCGCCCTCGCCGTAGAGCACATTGCTTTCCGTATTGAGTGTACCGCTTTTCCAGAACGCCTCAACCTGCTCCGCACGGTCATTTGTTTCTGCCCCCCGCTCAATCAGTAGCGGCTTAAAGCCCGCCTCCGCCAGTGTTAGCGCAGCCATCAGCCCCGCCGGACCGGCTCCGATGACCACCGGCGGATTTTCAATGCTTCCGGGGTCTGAAAAAACGAGCGGCGGCGCCGGCTTCGGGGCTTTATCAACCTGGTTTGGCTGTAAGCGCGGCGGCTTCCCGCGATAGTCCACTTCGACAGAAAGAATATAGCGCGGTTCCTTGTCTTTTTTACGGGCATCCAGCGACCGTCGGATAATCTCCAGATGATCAAGTTGCTCTTTCCCGCACCGAAGCTTCCGGCAAACGGCCTTAAGCACATCCCCCTTGCCATAAGCCAACCGCACTGGGATCTGGTTAATTCGTAATTTCACGTGTGGTTCTTAACCTATGGGCTCAATGTGAAGCAACCCCAGTTTGACGAGGATCCATGTGATACGCATCATCAGCACCCGCTGAATGGGCGCCGATTTAATAAAAAAGGCTAAAAGGCTTGGACGGGTACCTCTTTTTTCCTAACAGTCGATTTAAGCACTCAAATCCAATGGACCATTATGAATGATACTTTTGACCGTTTTCTGGGAGAGTACTTTGTTTCCAACTCGGACTATTCTTCTTTTGACGAGGAATTTTTGAGTGACTTCCTTAAGTTGGGACCGCTCCATTGCTTTATCCCTACCTCGTTTGGCGGCACCTATGACAGTACGTTAACCTGCATGACCATGCTGGAAACCGTCTCCTACTATTGCCTACCGCTTGGGCTTGCGCTGGGCATCACCGGATCGCTTTTTTTGCAACCGATGGCCAAGCTGGCTCCGCAGGAACTCAGTGCCGCGATCTTGCCGCGATTTCTGGATAGCTCGGAACTCGGAGGCATGATGATCACCGAGCCAACAGGCGGGACCGATATTTTCGGACTGCGCAGCACGCTTGAGATGACCGATGGCCGGGCCATGCTCAATGGCGTAAAGTGTTGGGGCGGCCTGACGGGTCGTGCGGAGCACTGGTTGGTTGCGGCACGGATCAAGAAGGGCGACAAGCTGACGAGGCGGGTCGCAATGGCGTATGTTCCGCGAGCCACCGAGGGGGTGGATGTCGAACAGTATTTCGATGCGCTGGGGCTGCAGCCGATTTCCTACGGATCAACCCGCTATTCCAATGTAAGCCTGCCGGAATCCTATGTCATCACTCCGCCGGGACGCAGCGCCCTGCGGGATATCTATGATACGCTCTTTAGGAGTCGCATGGGGATCTCGGCGATCGCTGCGGGGCAGTGCCGGCGTCTGGCGGACGAGGTTGCCGGGCGCGCAAGCTCCCGCATCGCATTCGGCCGACCCATCGGCGAGTATGATCAAGTCCAGTTCAGGCTCTCGGCTCTACGGGGCATTGAGCAGGTCAATCAATGCCTATGGCACTTTGTCGGCGCGTGGAAGGACGGCCACACCGACGTGTCCGGCGACCATGTTCTCGCTAATGCCACCAAGGTTATTTCGACGGACGGACTCATGGCCGCGGCAGACTCCGCCATGCAGATTTTTGCCGGGGCGGCCTATAAGCGCAACCACGTTGTGGGACGAGCCTTTACCGATTCCAGACCGTTCCAGATTTTTGAAGGAAGCAATGATGTTCTCCAAGAGAATACATACGAAGTCCTAGCCAGCCGGTATGGCGGCGTCAATATCGAGGTCGTGGGTGAGGAGCTTGAACGGTACGGCTTGAAATTATCCGCCGATGTGCCGCTGGCGGTGCGGGATGTTTTGGTGCGGGACGATGGCCTGAGCCAACGGCAGAAGGTTCAGTATGGAAAAATCGTCTCCTGGATACTCGCGCAGGCGGTGCTTGAATGGGAGTCGACCGCGGAAAACAGCCCCGTGGAAGAAGGCCTGCGACTGGCCCAACGGAACATGGTGGCTCTAGTGGCGGAATTGCCGTATCTGGGATGAGTTTTTCGGTTGGATCACCGAACAGGAACAAGGGTGAAGAAATGGACAGGCTGCTGGAATAAAGAGAAAGTTGCCCGCAGATCAAGCGGATGTACGCTGATAGCATGCTCCACCACGCCGGCCACCGGGTCAGCCTCCATCGCAAAGACCTCCCTCGGCACACCCGTTAAGGGGGTTCTTATCACACAGAGATAACGGAGGGCCAGGTGTTCCGGAAATCCATTGAATTCCCCTTAACGAAGTGCAATTCACATCCGTTTTCACGAATAGATCAGGTTAGAGCTTTTTGATCTTGTAGCTTCGGCCTTTGATCTTCGATCCACTGAGCTTTTTCTCCGCCCGGGTAGCGACGGCTCGGACCACGGCGACATAGGATATAAAATCCATGACATCAATTTTGCCGACCTCCGATCCCGCGATTCCGCCCTCCGCGGTTAACGCGCCAAGAATATCGCCCGCCCGTACTTTTGCTTTACGGCCGCCGGAAATGGATAAGGTGACATGCAAGGGTGCCGGAATTTTCTTCGCGGCGGGACGAAGGTTCCCGAGCGGTTCGACTTTAAGTGAAGACTTCTGATACGCATTGATTTGGGCGAGCTTCCCCTGCTCGCGCTCACTGCAAAGACTCAGCGCGATACCGCGCTTTCCGGCGCGCCCCGTTCGCCCGATCCGATGCACATAGCCTTCGGGGTTGGACGGAAGCTCATAGTTGATCACAACGGGCAGGTCCTTGATATCCATTCCCCGCGCGGCCACATCGGTTGCAATCAGCACCGAACAGCTCTGATGCTTGAACTGGATCAAAATATCCTCCCGGTGGCGTTGCTCCATATCGCCGTTGAGGGCGACCGCGCTGATTCCCAGATTCTTGAGGAACGCACGGACATCGAACGTGCTTTGTTTAAAATTACAGAAAATCAACGCAGCAACCGGCTGGTATTCCAGTAGCAGGGTTTTCAGCCCCTCAAGTTTGTCTTCCGGCGCACACCGATACATGTGCTGCTCAATGTCCGACGCGGCATCCGGCTCATCCACGGTGATCCGCTGCGGATCGCGCTGCAAATGGCTGCTGAGCGCTTGAATATTTTCGGGAAACGTCGCAGAAAAAAGGAGGGTCTGCCGCTTCTGTGGCAGCACACGGGTAATCTGCTTCAGCGCTGCAATGAACCCCATGTCCAACATTCGGTCCGCTTCATCCAGCACCAGCATCGAGAGGCTCCGCAGAACCAGCGATCCCCGTTCAACCAGATCCGCAACCCGCCCCGGTGTGCCCACAACAATCTGCGCCCCTTTTTTGAGCGCCTGCTTCTGCAGACTACTCGCCTGCCCGCCATACAGCGTGGTCAGCGTAATATTCTGCTGATGCCGCGCAATCCGCCGCAGTTCGCTGGATACCTGAATGCTCAGCTCGCGCGTCGGGCAAAGCACCAGAACCTGGGTGGAAGGCGAATTCAGATCCAACCGGGCCAGCAGCGCCAAAGCAAAAACCGCCGTTTTCCCGCTCCCGGTTCGGGCCTGGGCAATCAGGTCTTCGCCCCCCAGCGCCCCCGGTAGCGCAGCCGCCTGAACCGGCGTCATGTTGTGATAGCCCAGGCTATCGAGATTAGAAAGCTGCTCGACGGATAAAGGGAGATTGGAAAAGGAACGTGGATTCATGCGGAGACCCTACCCCGCACGATTCATGAAGAAAACCGAAATGAGCAGGAAGGCGGAAAAATTGTTCTGGCCCTTTTACGTTCCGTTCCTCGTTGCATTTGAAACTCCGCAAGGTATAAGTCCGCAGTGAAAGTTCCGAAACAACTCAAAGATTTGATTGCCGACGGCTTGGTGGACGAGGTCCTCCGGCAGTTAATGAGCGGCAAGGAAGCGACGATCTTCATCGTCCGCTGCGACTCTGAAATCCGCTGCGCCAAGGTGTATAAAGACGCCTCCAAACGCAGCTTCAAAAAAGCGGTGCACTACCGGGAAGGCCGCCACGTGCGCAACAGCCGCCGCGGCCGGGCCATGGCCAAGGGATCTAGGTTCGGAAAAAAGGAACAGGAAGCAATCTGGCAAAATGCCGAATCGGATGCGCTCCATCTTCTGGCCCATGCCGGCGTCCGCGTTCCGCAACCCTACGGATGCGTTGACGGCGTACTGCTCATGGAATTGATCACCGATGCCGAAGGCGGTGTGGCCCCGCGGTTAAACGACATCACGATGACGCTCGAACAGGCCCGGAAAGACCATGCAACGGTGATGACACAAATCGTTCGTATGCTTTGCGCCGGAATCGTGCACGGCGACTTGTCGGAATTCAATGTACTTCAGGACGAAAACGGCCCCGTCATTATTGATCTGCCGCAGGCCGTCAATGCCGCCGGAAATAACAACGCCCGAGCCATGCTGGCCCGCGACGTAAACAACATAACCACCTATTACGGCCGCTTTGCTCCCGACCTGCTCAAAAGCAAACACGCCAAAGAAATCTGGGCGCACTATGAAGCCGGCACGCTCTCCCCCGACACCAAACTCACCGGTCGCTTTAAGGAATCCACCAAACCCGCCGATGTGAAGGGCGTCCTGAATGAAGTGGAATTCGCCGCCAAAGAAAATGAAGGACGCCTGCGGCGGCTCCGCGAACGGGAGCTACTGGAAAAAGAACAGCACCCCGAGCGCCCGCGAAAAAAGAGAAACGGGAAAAACCACCGCCGACGCAATCGCCGATGAAATCGCTCCTGCTATTTACAGATGGAAGCGCGCATCCGACTTCCCGGGTCGGCTACGGCGCCTATCTTGCGATACCCGACTTAAAAAAGCGACACGCAGTGAGGCTGGAGCCGGCGACAGCAATGAAGCAGAGCGAAATGGCAACCGTAGATAATTTGCGAATGCAAATAGCGAGCAACGCGAGTGGTTCATCACTGGAAACCTGTGTGCAACTTAAACGCTTTGAGGACACCAGCTCCTCGCAGCTGGAAATCGAAACCCTTATCTGGGCGCTCCGCGCAACACAGCCCCAAACCGTTACCCTTTATACCGACTCCCAAAATATTATCGGCCTGCCTGGCCGGCGGGAAAGGATGGAAAAACAGGAGTATCTCTCTAAAACCGGGACTCTGCTCAAGCATGCGGAACTCTATCAGGAATTTTACTCCCTGACCGATCCGCTGGATTACACCTTGGTCAAAGTGAAAGGCCATCGTCGTTCTCAGCAGAAAAGTCCGATCGACCGACTGTTCACGCTCGTCGACCGCGCATCCCGGCAGGCCCTTCGGGCAGCGCTGGCAAACCAATGAGCTCGTTAAAATATCTATCCGGTTATCGGGAAAATGATGAGAAAAGCGTTCTGACCCTTTGTCCTTTGTCTGCTGAGTGGACTTTATATCGGGAATATAGTCTATAGTAATGCTTAAACATGGTAGTTGTTGTTACGCAGACAAACTGGATGACACCAGATAGTATAAGCTGGAGGATAAGTAGTATGAAAACGATTATAAGCGCACTCTTGATTCTTTTTAGTGCTGGAGGATTTCAAGCGATCGCCGAAAGCATCCCTCCTTCTGTTGAGAATGGTGATGAAGTCAGCCATCAGCCCCTGGTTGAAGAAACAACTATTCCTACTAAAAAAACGTCTGCTTCAAAATCTCAGAAAAGCATCAGAGATAACCTCTTCTATGGCGGCTATATCAACCTATCCTTTGGCAGTTATACGGTTATAGGCATCGAGCCCATGGTTGGCTACAAGCTGACACCCAAACTATCCATAGGAGTCAAGGTTCGGTATGATTACATTCGGGATGACCGATATACCACAACGCGCACCACCAGTACGTATGGAGGCAGTATCTTCGGCCGATACCTTGTAACTCCAAAATTTTATGCACAGGCTGAGGCCGCCTCATATAGCTATGAATTATACCTCAATGGCGAACGTGAATGGGCGCCTTTTTTATTCATGGGCGGCGGCTTCATACAACCTTTGAGCGAACGGACATGGCTGAACATCGAGATCTTGTTTGATGTATTGCAAGACGAGAAATCACCCTATGAAGACTGGGAACCTTTCTTCAGTATAGGTATTGGAGCGGGTTTCTAAACAATCGGTTTTTCAACCCTTCCCGCATTGATTTCAGCCAACCACGAACAAGCAAAGCGCCCCGCAAACGGGCGCTTTATTTTTTGACGTTTTAAGCAGGATTGACTTGGCCCCCAAAATACTTGAATGCGAGGAAATGCGAATTGAAGCCACCTGAAAAGGTGCTGGTCTGACTGGCACGCCGAAATTATCACGTAGCGAATGGCGCCCCGGACAGGAGTCGAACCTGTAACCCTCGGATTCGAAGTCCGATGCTCTGTCCAATTGAGCTACCGGGGCATGGAATGAATCATTCCTCAAGATCCCGAAAGGTGCAAGCGGGTACTGCTCCCCATTAAGAAACGCTAGGGATCATAACCAACTACAGACCTCGCCGATTTCCAACGAAGTGTAGCACCGCTTCACCCCGCATCAGCGGGGAAAGCGGTTTCAGCACGCCACAACCATTCTCCCCGACACCTTTCCCTTTTATGACGCAACCTGTCCAGCCAAAGGCAGGATGCACGGGCGGCCCCCTCTTCCGCGCCGCAAACTCAATCAGATTTTCCCCTCGGCTTTCTCCAAACCCTTTTCAGTTTTGGGGACATATATCATTATATGATATATCTGCTGCAACCAACCGGGATAACGAGAGTATTGAATTACAGGACGAACTCTTCGGGCATTTGATCCCGCTCCTTTTCCATTCATGACGCAATGCACGGGCTAACCCCTCCGCTCCCGCGATTTCCTCCGCAGCCTGATCGACGGGAAAGAGGTCATCATTGCCGCACGCGAAGCGCAGATAATTTGCGCATGCAAATAGGTCCTGAAAGGAACGGTTCAACGGTGAAAGACCGGCGCGGAAAATATGGCCGCTACCTCGCCGAAATCTGGATTGAAAAGAACGGCGGCTGGATCAACGTCAACGACGCCCTCGTCGCCGCCGGCCACGCGGTCTATCAGGAATATTGAAACCTGAATTTCAATTAAGTTAATGTGGTATGAGACACTCAGCTACAACCTTGTAGATATATCATTATACGATATATTCAGCCCATGAAACGAAGTATTGATGGTGAAATGATCAAGGGGCATACCGACATGCTCATCCTCGCGCTGCTGGGCAACGGCACTTCCATGCACGGCTACCTCATCCGCCAGAAGCTGTGCGACATCTCCCGGCAAGTGGTGCACCCATCGCTGGGGCGGATCTATCCCCTGCTCGCCCGAATGGAAAAGAAAGGCTGGCTCAAAAGCCGACAGGAAACCGTTTGCGAAAGCCGTGTGCGCAAAACCTACTCCATCACGGCCAGAGGCCGGGCCGAACTCAAAGTCCGACTCAAAAAGTGGAAGCTCTTCTCCGACGGCATCAACCGCATCCTCAAAAAATGTACATGAGGCAGATATGTCATTATATGATATATCTGCTACAACCAACCGGAGATAACGAGAGTCTTGAATTACCCGAAAGAACATGGGCCGATATTAAAAGCGGCGGAAGATCCGGCGGAATATCGCTCGGGGAAAGCTGATTAGCTCTCCGCGTCTGCTTCTGGAAAGAGTGCTTTCCTTCCCTCTTCAGTTTTTAGATAAGCCGCAATCTCCGAATAGGCTTTTTTCATGGACTCGACGAGCGTCTGCATGGCTTTAACTTCAATGCGGATGACGTCGGTCTGGGCATCCAACTTATACCCAAGTTTCTCGCAACTCTTAGAGGAAGTTAGATCAAGCTGCGGAAGAAGGTGATGAATCAGGTCGTTGCGTTGCTCCACCAGTTTCGCGAGCTCTTCTGTCTTATCCTTCTGATACGCCTCATTATCACCAAACCTGTACGTCATCGATACAAACGGCTCCGTCAGATTCTCAGGTTCCCTTGCGAACGGCTCGATTTCCGGCCCGAGAATCTCTTCTGTATAGTCCCCCGCCAGTTGGCCCAACGTCTTCCGATGCGTGGTTTCGGACCTTTTCTCCATCCGTTTTTTCAACTGACTGGCCGTCCCGCTTATATCAGAACGTGCGATAAGAAATTTCAGCAACATTTCCAGCTGCTGATAAAGCAGCATATTCCGTCCGATTTTTGCATACACTTCGGTCTGTGCGTCTTCTATCTCCATCGTGCTTCTTACCCTTTCGGTGCTCGGGGCGCCAGCTCCGGACGGATGAGACTGAACTCATCGTCTGGGGTTGGGTCTCAGTATGTCTAATGTCCAGACCTGACCCCGATTCCACATGATCCGACGTCCCTTTCATAAAAACCGCGATTTTCGCCTCTTTGGTTTTTTCGAGGCAATCGATGCATGTCATGTAGATCCGATCCATAATAATCCCCTTCCCCAATATACGATAACAAAATCCGTACAGGTATCCAGCATTTAGGGCAACCTATGCATCTCAGACTCAAAGCGACACTACCCGACTTCGGTACGTGATCTGGACTTTCAGATTCAAGATGGACTGTTATACTGCCTATATGGCCGACCACTTAACTCCTGAGCAGCGCAGCTGGAATATGGGACAGATCAAGGGCAAGAATACAAAGCCCGAACTTATCGTCCGCTCATTGCTGCACCGCGCCGGCTACCGATTTACCGTCAACGGCTCGAAGAATAAGAAACTGCCCGGTAAGCCCGATATCGTCTTGCCGAAATATAAAACAGCCGTATTCGTCCACGGCTGCTTCTGGCACCGTCACCTAGGAGCGAAGCGAGTGATAATGCGCGGAGCGCATAACGACCAACCGGAAGTGGTTCACGGATGCAAAGGAGCCACCACCCCGAAAACCCGCACCGAATGGTGGCAGGCCAAATTTGACCGCAACGTCGCCAACGACAAGAAACACACGCGCCAGCTGCGGAAAAAACACCATTGCATTGCTAATGAACAAAGCGGGGTTGGTTCCTCGGCCCGTTCGACGATTCCGAGTGACGACGGATTCGCGCAAGACCATTGCCTCTCCGAACCGGCTTACTGCGGGGCTGTAGGCTTGAGACCTGAGGCTGCAGGCAGAAGGCGGCCTCGGCGAGGCTGAAAGGCCTTAGGCTGTAGGAAATAGAAAAACGGCCCATTTCGCCTCTCCAACACTGCGCAGCAGATCCGTTGCTTTTCATAAATCCGTTGCCATCTGCCCCGCTTCATTGCACATTTGTTCCATGCACCTGCAATTGAACCTGAGCAACCAATTGATTAAACAGTGGAAACCGACTATGTCGGACAATCCTCCGGAGACGCATCCGTTGCTGCGTTGGCGGATCGACAAGATCAAGCTGGACCGGACAACGGCCAACTATATCTGCGTGAACGAGGAGTCGCTCTTTTCCTTTTTGCTCCCCCGCCTGCCCGGAAAAACGGACATCCAGATCCAGCAGCTTTTCATCGACCGCCTGCTGGTGATCCTCGATGTCCATTCCTTTCCGGTAGCCGCCCTCGCCCTTTTTGACAACCTTCCGGTTCTGTACGGCAAGTCGAACAACCCGAAACTGACGGGGACCATCACCAGCATGCGCCATAGCTACGAATGTCAATATTTCATGGAAACCCCGTTGTTCGAGGCGGAGGATCGCGTCAACCGCACCCCCTTCCAAGGACCGAACTACCGCTTCCCGCTGACCGAGTTTCTGAAGCTGCGCACGCTGTTCGACGATCCGGATGGCGACATGATCCAGTTCCAGATGCCCAAGGAACTTGTTTATACCGCCCGCTCCTTTTTCTCATATACCGAACCGCCCGCACTCTACTGCTTCGAGGATGCCCCCGATGCCCATGGCAACTTCACCGGGCAGCTATCGCTCCATGATTTGATCCAGTTTAGTGAATGGATTATGGATATTCTGGATCAGGATTCCGGGAAGGCGGAAAGCCTGCTTCCCGTACTTGAATTCATCCGCGACGCGCGCGAAAAAACAACATAGAAGAGTCGAGATTCCAATCACCCGAACCCGCTTCGCCAAGCTTCGCAGGTCAAGAGGCTATGGAGGACAAGCCGCCCCCGCCTACAGCATTCGCTGTTTTTCATTAATCCGTTCTTTGATTTTTCGGGGGGATCGGCTCACAGAGCCCCGTGAGAGGGGCGTTGCCCTCAACGGGGGTTCACGCCCGACCCTATAAAAAAGACGAATGGCTTTGGCACAGCTTAAGCTACTAACGCGCCTCTAGGTCGGAATCAAATGAAGCGGAAAAGCATAAAGGCGGAAAACCGGGTCCAGGCGGAGGCATTCCGCCGGATGCAGGGCGATGAACTTGAGCTGATCTCGCTGTATGCAGGCGATTTCCGCGAGATTATTACGGAGTTCGAGTGCTCGCACGACGGCCACGTCCCCAGCGCCGACGACCTGCTCTGGATCGAGAGCCAACGCCAAGGGCATGACATTACGCAGGAGTGAGTTTCTAGGCAATAGGCATCCGCCGTCGCCAAGGCAATGGCGCGACAAGCAAGGCATTATTTAGCCACGGATCAACACTGACGAGTACAGATTATCGAAGCCTTCCTTACATAGCCTTCTTTGTTATGTAAGTATCCCCGGCATTCAGTCAGTCGAGTATCAGTCAAGCCTTGGTCAAATAGCGCATTTCCGTGTTCTGGGTTAATCTGTGGCTCCAAAAGCAAAAATAGCCCGGTCTCGGATCGGGCCCACAAACTGCCTATCAACCAAGTCCATCGACGATGGATTCCGCCATGCCTACATAGGATGCCGGACTCATGTCGAGCAGGCGCTGCTTGTCAGCGGCGGGAAGTTCCAGGGTCTGGACAAACTGCTGGATGGTTTCCTTGGTGATTTTGTCCTGCCCTCGGGTGAGATCCTTGAGCTTTTCGTAGGGCTTCTCGATGCCGGCCTTGCGCATGATGGTCTGGATGGGTTCGGCTAGGACTTCCCAGGCGTTGTCGAGGTCGGACGCGAGGTTTTCTTCGCGGAGCTTGAGCTTGCCGAGGCCTTTCATGGTGGACTGGTAGGCGATCATGCTATAGCCGAAACCAACGCCCATGTTGCGCAGGACGGTGGAGTCGGTGAGGTCGCGCTGGAGGCGCGAGATGGGCAACTTGGCGGAAAGGTGGCCAAAGAGCGCGTTGGCGAGACCCAGGTTGCCTTCGGAGTTTTCGAAGTCGATGGGGTTGACCTTGTGCGGCATGGTGGAGGAGCCGACCTCCCCCTTCACGGTCTTCTGGCCAAAGTAGGCCATGGAGATGTAGGTCCAGAGGTCGCGGTCGAGATCGAGAAGGATGGTATTGAAGCGGCTGATGGCATCGAACATTTCGGCCATGTAGTCGTGCGACTCGATCTGGGTGGTGAAGAGATTTTGCTTCAATCCCAATTGATCTTCGATGACGCCCTTGGCGAGCGCGGGCCAGTCTACATCGGGATAGGCGGCAAGGTGCGCGTTATAGTTGCCGACGGCACCGTTGAGTTTGCCGAGGATTTCGACGGCTTCGGTTTTTTGCTTCTGCCGTACGAGGCGGTCGGCGAATACGGCGAGTTCCTTGCCTAGGGTAGTAGGCGACGCGGTCTGCCCGTGGGTGCGCGCTAGCATCGGGACGGCTTTCCATTCGTTTGCATAGGCCTTGAGCTGGTCGGTGATCTCCTGCTGGTGCGGCAGCAATGCGGCGAGGCCGTCCTTAAGCATAAGGGCGTGGGAGAGGTTGTTGATATCTTCGGAGGTGCAGGCAAAGTGCAGAAACTCGGAAAGGGATTCTAGGGTGGTACCTTCAAACTTCTGCTTGAGGTAGTATTCGACCGCCTTGACATCGTGGTTGGTGGTGCGCTCGATGGTTTTGACCTTTTCGGCTTCCTGCGGGGTAAAGTCGTCGACAATACCCATGAGCAGGGTCTGTTCTTCGGTGGTCAGTTCGCGGCATTCGGGGATGTCGGCCTCGTCGCAAAGGGCCATGAGCCAGAGGATTTCGACGCGCACGCGGTTGCGCACGAGGGCGTATTCCGAGAAGCATTCGGCGAGTTCGGACACCTTGGATGCGTAGCGCCCGTCGATCGGGCTGATGGCAGTAATCATTTTTTCCTCCCTGCGGGTTAATTTTGACAGAATAACAGGATGAAACAAGATAGCTGCCCTACTGCCCAAAACTTAACCGCTTAAAACTTAACTCTAAAAACTGAAAGCGAAGTGTCAATATAGACAGGCGGGAGCAGTTTTGGAACCGCTAATGGACACGAATCAACGCGAATGATTCAGGACAGGATGATTAAATGACAGGATCATTTTCAGTCAGAGGAGAAAAATCGTCCTGTCATTTAATCATCCTGTCAAAATATCAGACCAAGCGTCGTGGGCTTTTTGGAGGGCGCGGGCGCGGTGGGAGATGCGGTTTTTTACCTCGGAGTCCAGCTCGGCGAAGGTCTCGGAATAGCCGTCGGGAACGAAAAGTGGATCATAGCCGAAGCCGTTGGTGCCGCGCAGTTCCTCGATAATGACACCGGGGCATTCGCCTGCAACGGTTTTTACGTTCCCTTCGGGATCAGAGAGTGCGATGACGGTCCGGAATCGCGCGGAGCGATCTTCCTTATCGGCTAGTTCGCGCAGTAGCTTTTCGTTGTTGGCGGAATAGGAGCATTCTTCGCCGGCGTAGCGGGCGGAATAGACGCCGGGCGCGCCGTCGAGGGCAGCGACTTCGAGGCCGGA
>DAOUQA010000215.1 GCA_030625905.1 Kiritimatiellales bacterium
AGAGCGGTTCATTTTGCCTTCGTCGTCCTGGAAAATCCGCAGGTTGGCCGTCTTCTTGGCGAGGAAACGGGCATCAAAAGGGGTGTCGCCGTGCGACACCCCGGCAAGGACAAGCAGACCCGGGCCGATTTTGGAAATACACTTTCCATCCACCGAGACCGAAGCCTGCTTTACGCGCTGGACAACCAGTTTCATTTTCTACCACGGAGACACTGAGCCACGGAGGAACAGGACATTAAGGATCTCTGTACTACATATCCGTCAAAAACTTGTTTTCCTTGCATGCTTTTCTTCAACGCAAAATCGCCAAGCCCGCAAAGCTTCGCAGAGGAAATTCTTTGCGTTCCTCAGCGCCCTTCGCATCTTTGCGTTGAATTCTTTTGGTTGCGGCTATGCCGCGCTGCGCCTCTGTGGTGAAAACTATTCGGTTACGTGCGAGACGCGGAATGACGGGAGGCGGTTGAGTGCGGCGGCCACCTCGTAGCGGCGTGGACGAGCCAGGTCGCCGCGAAGATCGCGTGCGAGGGTATTGAGCCCCTCGTTGCTGAGATCGCGGTCGACGAGGTCGAGAATCTCGCGCACCGGATACCCTTCGTCCATGTAGCGCAGTTTTGCATAGTAAAGGACAAAGCCAATGGCACGTGCTTGATCGGCATCGGCAATCTGGCTGATGGCGTCAAGGTCGACAAGGGCGCGCCCAAACTGCAGGAAGTCGGCGTCTTCGGCGTGGATAACGAGGTCTTCACGGCCGATGCTCGGATCGATGGAGCTTGGCATTACCCAACGTGAGCGGCTAAGCATGGAGCCAAGGTTTACATTGTCGTTCACAACGGAGGATGGAACAATATCGAGCGCCTTTGCTTCCTCGGTGATATCCGAGATGCGGAAGTTCTCCACTTTCAGGACCTTATCGGCGATCGGGATAAACTCCGCAACCAGACTGCTGCCGGCAACAATCATCGAAATGCCCAGCTCGTCGACCATTTGGCGGGCACGGGCCGCCAAGGTGTTGCGCGACGAGTCGCCCAGCAACGGGCTTACGCGGGTATCCGCCGAAAGGAAGGTGGAGGACGAAGTATGCTCGTCGAAGAGCAAAACACGTGCACCGGCTTCAAGCGCCTCGACGGATGAAGCGGCCTGCGAAGTGAATGAACCGGCGGAAGAGGTCGAGTAGGCGGCCGGATTCCCGCCATCCGAAAGCTCGCTGGCAAAAGCGGAGATATCCACTTGCTGAACGGAGCGTCCAACTTCTGAACGGATGTTCACGGCATCGGCCACGGTCACGACGTATTCGCGCCCGTCGCCGGGAATGTGGTTGTAGATTCCCTGGGAGATGGCATCCATCAACTCGACGCGGCCGCTGTTGGATTCGCCGAGGATCAGCGTCAGGCCGTTCGGAATACCGAGGCCACGCACGGTGCCGCTGTGCGGAACTTCGACCTCCTCGAGCAGGCTTTCGTCGATCTCAACCGGGGAGAGGCGCTCGTAGTCGGGCAGGTCGTCGCCGGCCATGCGGGCAACCAGCGCGCCTTCCGCCACGAAGCTGATCTGGCCGCTGGCACCAAGGTGCTGACGCAGGCGGTCGGCGTCTTCCATGTTATTCACAAACTGATCGGCGGCGGCTACGTCGATATTGCAGTAGAGCAGGCTGTTGCTGACGATTTCCGGTAGATCATCGAAAAAGATGCGCTGGGCCATTTCACCGTCGACGGAAACGACAGACTCGCCATCGATAATCACTTGCTGGATTGGCAGGGTAACCTGAATGTAGACCTCGATGTATTCCTTGGTCAGTAGCAGGGCATTGCGCGGGAGGATCTTTTGGTTCGGCATGGCCGTGTGGATATGGCGACGGGCGATGCCATTGTGGTCGTAGTTGGCGATCGCCTCGATGTTACCGGAAAGGCGCCGAAGCAGCAGATCCTCCATGGCCGTGCGCCGCACGGGGGAATCGAAAAGGTATTCGGGGATTTCGGCGATCGTCTGCGGAACACGGATACTAAAAACGGGATTCTCCGCCCCGATTGTTTCAGAATCGATTTTGGCGCATTTGATAACATAGCGGCTAAAGTCGAAGTCGCCGACCAACTGCTCATATTCGGAAAACGGTTGTCCATCCAATTCAGCCAAGAGACTATAAAATTCCTTCTTATCCTTCATATCCAACTATTCCTTTTTTACGTTATCCTGACGGCCTTATGCAAAATTCGCAACTAGCCGGGCACTATGCCTTTTTTGTTTCTTTTTTGGAAGCGGACTTTTCATCCTTTTTAGCCGGCGTTTTCTCCGGCTTGTCAGCTGACGCGGCCTTGCTGTACTCGGCGCTGCGGTAGTCCGTTTGATAAAAGCCCGAACCCTTGAACAAAATGCCCGCACCGGTTCCAATCAGGCGACGCACCTTCCCTCCGCATTCCGGGCAGACCGAAATCGGCTCGGCGGACATGCTATGGAACGCTTCAAAAGCGTGCCCGCAGGCGGAGCATTCATAATCGTAGGTCGGCATGCCATTCTCCCTATAGCCATCAAAAGAAATGCGGAACTTAACGCATCCGCCCCTATTGTCAAAAAGATTCTGGACAAGGGTTCCCGCCGCGCTAAGCTCCTTTTCGACTTATGGAGAATGGTTTATGGACTTTGAATTCGCCACTGCCCAGCGTATTGTTTTCGGCATCGGAAAAGTACGCGAACTACCGACCCTCGTTAAAGGGATGGGTCGCCGCGCCGCCCTTGTAACCGGCTCCAGCGCGGAACGGATCGCCCCCGTATTCCAGGCATTGAAAGACTGTGGTGCCAACCCCGCAGCCTTCAGCATAAAAGACGAACCCACCACCGAGCGCATGGCCGGGCTGGCTCGGCAGGCTCGTGAACAGGGCTGCGACTTCGTCGTTGCCTTCGGCGGCGGAAGCGTAATCGATACCGGCAAGGCCATCGCCGCCCTGCTCTCCAATACGCGCAACCTGATGGACTACCTTGAAGTGATTGGAAAGGGCGAGCCGCTCACCGAAGAACCCGCCCCGTGCATTGCCATCCCCACCACCGCCGGAACCGGTGCAGAGGTCACATGCAACTCGGTGCTGCTCTCCCGGGAGCACAAGGTAAAGGTCAGCATGCGCCATCCAAAGATGCTCCCGACCGTCGCGCTGGTCGATCCCGAACTAAGCGTTTCCATGCCGCCGGAGGTCACCGCCAGTACCGGGCTAGATGCCTTTACGCAGTTGCTCGAAGCTTTCGTTTCCATCAAAGCCAACCCACTCACCGACGGTATCTGCCGCGAAGGGCTGAAAAAAGCGGCTCGTGCCCTGCCCCGCGCCTATGCGCAGGGCGACGACCTCGAAGCGCGCGAAGAGATGGCGCTAGCCAGTCTGTTCGGCGGACTCGCGCTCGCCAATGCCGGGCTCGGTGCCGTACACGGATTTGCCGGCCCGCTCGGTGGCATGTTCGCGGCTCCGCACGGCATGGTTTGTGCCTCGCTGCTACCCGCC
>DAOUQA010000006.1 GCA_030625905.1 Kiritimatiellales bacterium
CCAAGATTCCTGCAATCTCCCGCCAGCCCGAACGAACCGGCTCTTCTGTCTTTGTTTTCCCCATCTCGGGAATATAGAAGAATCCGCCCCGCCAAATCAAAGGGATTCCCAAGGTTTGGCGTTCCCGATGGTCACTGCCCCGCTGGCGCGGAGTCTCTTCCACACTTCCTTGGAGGGAGGGCTAAACAGTTCCACACAGGGACTACGCCCTGAAAACCTGACCATTCAATTCAAATTCGCACTGGAACACGTTCCTCTGCGCAAGGCCGCCAAGATGGCGGCGATACGTATCGCAGGCATCTCGCCTGACTTGAGTCAACCCGCTTCCGGGATCGTGAGGATTTCGGGCTTTTGCTTGCCGACGGCGATGGTGTGCTCGAAGTGGGCGGAGGGGAGGCGATCCTTGGTAACGACGGTCCAGCCATCCTTGAGGGTTTCGGTCTTGTGGAGACCGAGATTGATCATGGGTTCGATGGCAAGGGTCATGCCGGCCTTGAGGACGGGGCCCCTGCCCGCCGGGCCATAGTTGGGGATCTGCGGATCTTCGTGCATCTCGCGGCCGATACCGTGACCAACAAAATCGCGCACGACGGAAAAGCCCGCGCCTTCGGCGACGACCTGCACGGCGTTCGAGATATCGGAAAGCCGGTTGCCTTCGACGGCCTTGGCAATGGCGGAGGCGAGGCATTCCTGCGTGGTATCGAGCAGGCGTTGCCATTCGGGATCGATTTCCCCCACGGCCACCGTCGTGGCGGTATCGCCGACAAAACCACCATACGCCAAACCAAAATCAATGCTGACCACATCACCGTCCTTGATGATGCGTTTTCCGGGCACGCCGTGAACCACTTCTTCATTGATGGAACAGCATATGCGGCCGGAAAAGCCGTGGTAGCCGTAGAATGCGCAGCGCCCTTCCTGTTCGCGGGCCAGCTCGGCGGCATACTCGTCGAGTTCCTTTGTGGTAACACCGGGAGCCACCTTGGCGGCAACCTTGTGGAGGATGGTGGCGGTTTTCCTTGCGCTGATGCGCATGGCCGCAAGTTCATCCGGTTTTTTAACAATGATCATGGGTTATACCACCAATAAAAACATCCCGCCGGGTTCGGTGTGATGGTCTTTCAACGCAAAGACGCGAAGCCGGCAAAGTTTCGCAGAGCAAACCTTTGCGACCCTCAGCGTACTCTGCACCTTTGCGTTGAGGTTTTTGTTTCTCATGTGCCAAAAGTTTCTGCGGATAGTATGAGACTTGAAATACGAGATTTGAAACTTGCCAGCCTACGTCTTTGGCTACGGCTGGTCCGTCGTAGCATTGCGAAGGCGGAAAACCTGAAATTCACCAATCTAACCGTTGAGGGCTTCGAGCGTGAACGCATAGGTGCTTCCCGGCGTCATAGAGGCATCGACATCAAGAATCAGGTCTTGCTCGCGGTAGTAGCTAATGAGCGGAGCGGTCTGGTTTTTGTAGACCGACAGGCGGTTTCGGACTGTTTCTTCATTATCGTCCGGGCGCTGATAAAGCTCGGCTCCGTCGTTATCGCAAATACCTTCGGTCTTCGGCGGGATATTGACCATGTGGTAGACCGCACCGCAGGCTTTGCAGATGCGGCGGCCGGAAAGGCGCCGAATGAGCATATCGTCGGGGACGCTCATGTTGACCACTTTCAGCAGTGTGCCGCCGATTTCCGTGAGCAGTTGATCGAACAACTTGGCTTGCTCCAGCGTACGAGGGAATCCGTCGAACATGAAACGGGCATCGCCGGCGGCTTGCGCAATCCGTTCCTTGATGATGCCGAGGATCACCGGATCGGGCACCAGTTCGCCTTTTTCCATGAAGACCTTTGCTCCGGGGCCAATGGGGCTTCCGGCCTTGATCGCCGCACGGAGCATATCGCCCGTTGAAACGTGAATGAAATCAGTCTCGTCCCTCAGGGACTCAGCAAGTGTGCCTTTTCCTGCACCTGGAGGCCCCAATAGAATGATAGCGTTCATCGTTTGCGCATCTTTCCTTTTTTCAAGAAGCCGTCATAGTGGCGCATCAAAAGATGCGACTCAATCTGGCGCATGGTATCGAGCATCACGCCCACAATAATCAGCAGGCTGGTTCCCCCGAAGAAGGAGGCGACAATCCACGGAACATTAAGCTGGGCGGTCATGATATTCGGCATAACGGCAATGGCGGTCAGGAAAACCGCACCGGCCAGTGTAAGGCGGGTCATGGTGCGGTCGAGGAATTCAGCCGTCGGACGCCCCGGACGGATTCCGGGAACATAGCCGCCCTGTGTCTTGAGGTTGTCGGCGATCTGGATCGGGTTGAACTGCGTGGAGACCCAGAAATAGGAGAAGAAGAGAATCATCAGGCCGAACCAGAACATGTACCAGCCGGAGCCCGCAAAGGTATTCGCCGCCGCCTGCGCCCACTGGAACGGGAGGAAACCAAGAACCTTCGGCGGAATGGCCAGGATCGCGGAAGCAAAGATGATCGGCATTACGCCCGAATAGTTCACGCGCAACGGCAGGTGCTGCGTTCCACCCTGCATCATTTTCCGACCCACCATGCGCTTGGCAAACTGCACCGGAATCTTTTGCTGGGCCTGCGTTACGGCCACCACGCCAAGGATCACGAAGAAGATGAGCGCAATCAGCAGGATCATATGGAACACCCCGATCTCGGCAATGCCGTCCACCGGCGTCAACTTGTCGATGAGGGCTTTCACTGCCATCGGCATCCTGCTGACGATGTTAACCGTAATGATAATGGAAATACCATTGCCGATACCGCGATCCGTGATCTGCTCGCCAATCCACATCAGCAACAACGAACCGGTTACGATGGCCAGTACGGTCATCAAGACAAATCCAACGCCAGGAATACGAACCACCTCGGCCGGAAGGCCGAAATAGCCGCCGGAAACCAGCGCCGTCCCCATGGCGAAGGCCTGGATGGAGCAAAGGATTACCGTTAAATAGCGGGTATACTGCGTGATTTTCTGGCGGCCGACATCGCCTTCGCGCGCCAGTTTTTCCAGATGCGGCACTACGGCTGTCATCAACTGCAGGATAATGGATGCGCTAATGTAGGGCATGATGCCCAACGAACCGATGGAGCACTGCAACAGCGCGCCACCGCTAAAGAGGTTGAACATTCCAAGCAGTCCGCTTTCCGCACCGCCTTGCGCCTCGAAAAACTGGCGGATAGCGAGCGCGTCCACACCCGGAAGCGGAATCGCGGCAATAAGACGGCAAATAAAGATCAGGCCAAAGGTGAACAGGATGCGCTGCCTAAGCTCGGTGATCTTGAAGGTATTGATGAATGCTGAAAGCATGGGTGAGCCCTTTCGGTTTTAGACGATTTCGCAAGTACCGCCAGCGGCTTCGATTTTCTCCTTTGCCGAAGCGGAAAAGGCATTGGCCTTGACCGTCAATTTCTTCTCCACGGCTCCGTTTCCAAGAATCTTCACGCCGTCGAAACGCCCGTTGACCAATCCTTTTTCCTTAAGCAGTTCAATGGTGACTTCGACGCCCTCGTCGAACTTGGAGAGTGCCTCGAGGTTCACCGGAACGATGGTCTTACGGGTAAAGTTTGTGAACCCGCGCTTTGGAAGCTTGCGAACGAAAGGCATTTGTCCGCCTTCGAACAGCGGCTTGTGCACGCTGCCGGTACGGGACATCTGACCCTTGTGACCACGCCCGGAGGTTTTTCCCTTTCCTGACGCACGTCCGCGACCGAGGCGGATTCTCCGATGCTTTGAACCTTCTGTTGTCTGCAATGAATGCAAATCCATGACTAAATCCTCTTGATGAAATTAACCTTTGCGGATGGCCAGTGCCTCTTCCTTGGTGCGCAACTGACCCAAGGCCTTCAACGTTGCCTTTGTTACGTTCAGGTGGTTGTTGCTGCCCAGTGATTTCGCGAGTACGTCGCGAACCCCGGCAAGCTCGAGCACAGCACGGCAGGGACCGCCCGCAATGATTCCGGTACCTTCGGAAGCCGGGCGAATCAGCACTTGCGCACCACTGTATTTTCCGGTGGCAGCGTGCGGTAGCGTGGTTCCGCGCATCGTGACATTGTTCAGATTGCGCTTGGCCACTTCTCCGGCCTTGCGAATGGCTTCCGCCACTTCGGCCGCTTTTCCGAGCCCGTATCCGACGCGACCCTTGCGGTTACCGACAACAACCAGCGCTCCAAAGCTAAACCGGCGTCCACCCTTGACTACTTTCGAGTTGCGGCTGATGTGAACTACGCGCTCTTCGAATTCCGGCTTTTCCCGGACCTCACCGTCGCGACGACCCTTGCGGCCACGTCCACCGCCATCCCGGCGCCCTCTACGTTCTGTACGTTCTTCTGCCATTTAGGAAACTCCTTGAATCTACCTAGAATTTAAGCCCCGCCTCGCGTGCGCCGTCTGCGAGTGCCTTGAGATTGTTACCAAAAGCGAATCCGCCACGATCGAACACAACCGTTTTAATGCCCTTGTCCTTGGCGGCCTCGGCGGCCTTGGTGCCAAGCGCCTTGGCGGTTTCGGCGTTTTTTCCATCGACTGAAACACCAACCAGCGTTACGCGGGCGTCGTCATCGATAAACTGCACTTCGAGACGCTTGTTGGAGCGGTACACCGCCATCCGCGGCCGGTCGGCCGTGCCTGCAATCTTCTTGCGCACACGCAAGTGCCGACGAACCCTGAACTCTTTTTTCGTTTTAATACCCATGATTATGCAACCGCCTTACCTTCCTTACGGCGAACCTTCTCGTCGGAGTAGCGCACGCCTTTCCCTTTGTACGGCTCGACCGGAGAGTAGTCGCGAATACGTGCGGCTACCTGCCCGACCAGTTGTTTGTCAATCCCTTCGATGGCCACCGTGGTGCCACCCTGGACATCGACCTTGATCCCTTCCGGAATGCGGTAGGTGATGTCGTGCGAATAGCCAAGGGCAAGGACGATGTCCATGCCATTCAGCTGGGCCTTGTAGCCGACACCATCGATCAAAAGCGTTTTCTTGTAGCCCGTGTTCACGCCGCAAACCATGTTATTGATGATGCTGCGCACCGTGCCGAACATTGCCGCACTGTGCCGTGAGTCATCCGCACGGGAAACCACCACGGTATTGTCTTCGACCTTGACCACGATGCATTCCGGCACCGTGTAGGTGGACTCCCCTTTTGGCCCCTTCACGGCAACCGTGGCTCCGGTGGTTTCGACCGTTACTCCGGTGGGAAGTAAAATCGGCTGTTTTCCTATTCTAGACATAACTTAACCCCAAATTTTCCTACCAGACATAGCAGAGGACTTCGCCCCCGACTTTTTGCTGTCTGGCATCGTTGTCGGTCATCACTCCCGAAGAAGTGCTCAAAATGGCAACGCCAATTCCGCCCAGTACGCGCGGAACCTCGTCCGAAGCCACATACTTGCGGCAGCTTGGCTTGCTGATGCGGCGAAGCCCCAGAATGATCGGCTCGCGCTCAACCGTGTATTTCAGGAAAATGTTGAGCACGCTTTTCCCGTCCTCGTTTTCCATGGTGTAGTCCTTGATGAAACCTTCCGATTTCAACAACCGCGCAATTTCGCTCTTCATCTTGGAATGCGGCATTTGCACAATCTTCTTCTCCGCCATATTCGCATTGCGAATACGCGTCAACATGTCAGCTATTGGATCCGTTAAAACCATTTTAATACCTTCGCTTCTTAATTGCTCACTGCAAACGGCATGCCCATGAGCTTGAGAAGCTCCATGGCTTCCGCATCGCTCTTCGCCGATGTTACAAACGTGATATCCATACCATGCACCTTCTTCACCTTATCCGGGTCGATTTCGGGAAACACGGTCTGTTCCTGCATACCCATGGAATAGTTGCCCTGCCCGTCGAACGAACTGCCGGGGACACCGCGGAAGTCGCGGATGCGCGGCAGCGCCACGTTCAGGAGACGATCCATGAATTCGTACATGCGGTTGCTGCGCAATGTGACCTTGGCACCAATCGGCATGCCTTCGCGCAGCTTGAAGTTCGAAACGCTGAGCTTCGCCTTGGTAATCACCGCTTTCTGGCCGGTAATCTTGCCAAGGTCGTCGGCCACGGCCTGCAAGGCATCGCGGTCGTGCGCTGTCGAAACGCACAAGTTCAGCACAATCTTCTCGATCTTCGGCACCTGCATTTTGTTTTTGTAGCCCTGGGACTTGATCAGCTCCGGGGCAACCACATCTTTATACTTGGTTTTCATTGTTGGGACCATTTTAACCCGTCCTCCAAAAAATCTTGTTCCAAACCCTGGAACGGTTATCCAGACACCTTCAGGTTGGAGATCGCGATGGACGCTTCCATCTCAACCACTCCGCCCTTCGGATTTTCCTCTGTTTTACGCATGTGCTTCTTCGCAAGGTTCAACCCCTCGACCAGTGCACGTCCTTTCTGCGGAACGATCTGGAGAACCTTGCCGGACTTCCCCTTTTCATCGCCGGCGATTACGGTAACGGTATCGCCCTTCTTGATATGGTATTTTTCAACATTCTTCATACTAAATCCCTTACGATGCGCCTACAGCACTTCCGGTGCGAGCGACACAACCTTCATATAGTCCGCATCGCGCAATTCCCTGGCGACCGGCCCGAAGATACGGGTGCCGCGCGGATTACCGGTGTCGTCGATGAGCACGGCCGCATTGCTATCGAAGCGCAGGCACGAACCATCGGAACGGCGGATGCTGCTCTTTGTGCGGACAATCACCGCCCGGCAAAGCTCGCCCTTCTTGACGACCCCATTCGGCTGGGCTTCCTTCACAGTAACCCGGATAACCTCGCCCACACGCGCAAACTTGCGCTTGGTTCCGAGGATGCGGATGCACATGACACTGCGCGCCCCCGAGTTATCTGCCACTTTCAAACGTGTTTGTTCCAAAATCATTGAACTTCACCCTATTTAGAAGATTCAGAAATAATGTCCACCAAGCGCCAGCGCTTCAAGCGGCTGAGCGGGCGGGTTTCCGTCACACGAACCACGTCGCCGAGCTTAGCGCGGTTTTCCTCGTCGTGGGCATGCACCTTTTTCTTGATGCGGATTTCCTTCCCGTACAACGGATGGCGAACACGCCGTTCAATCATCACAACGATGGTCTTGTCGGCCTTGTCGCTGCACACACGCCCTTCGCGTGTTTTCCTCAGATTTCTTTTTACCTCTTCCATACCTTTACCCTTCAACTTTTTGGTTCTGGATGGTTCTGATGCGGGCGACCGTGCGGCGCAGCTCCTTCACATGAGCCGGATTTTCCAGTTGCCCAGACACCTCCTGAAGTTGCAGGTTGAACTGCTCCTTCTTGATGTCCTGCAACAGCTGATCCAGCTCTTCCATCGTCATTTCCTTAATCTCTTTTACCTTCATAACAAATCCTGTCGGCTAGTCGTGTGAGTGCCGCTGAATAAAACGGACGCGAACCGGCAACTTGGTGGCCGCGAGACGCAGGCACTGCTTTGCCAATGATTCCGGAACACCGTCGATTTCGAACAGCATGGTTCCGGGCTTGATAACGGCAACCCATTGATCAACGGCACCCTTACCCTTACCCATGCGCACTTCCAGTGGTTTCTTTGTAATCGGTTTGTCGGGGAAAATGCGGATCCACAGCCTTCCCTTACGTTTCATGGCACGGTTGGCGGCCACACGGCACGCCTCGATCTGAACCGCTGTGATCCAGCCGCGTTCCAGCGACTGCAAGCCATACTCGCCGTAGGACAACTGGTTCCCCGTCATCGCAAGACCCTTGCGCGAACCACGCTGAACCTTCCTAAACTTCACTCTTTTTGGCATTAAAGGCATCGGTCAAACTCCTAGGCTGTTTTTTCGGCTTCCTTGCAGATCCACACCTTGATTCCAATGATCCCCGCAACGGTGTTAGCCTCCGTTGTTCCATAGTCAATGTTCGCGCGCAACGTATGCAACGGAATCTTGCCTTCCTTGTAGCTTTCCGAACGCGCGATCTCCGCCCCGTTAAGTCGGCCGGCAACCAGCACCTTGATTCCAAGGGCGCCATTGTCCATCGCCATCTGAAGCGAACGCTTCATCGCCCGGCGGTGGGAAACCCGGCGTTCAAGCTGCATGGCGACATTCTCAGCCACCAGTTGGGCATCCAGATCCGGCTTCTTGATTTCAGAAATCTCAACGTAGATTTCCTTGCCGGTGAGCTTTGCAAGTACTTCGCGCAGCTTGTCGATATCTTCGCCCTTGCGGCCAATGACCAGCCCCGGCCGCGCAGTCTTGATGGTAATGCGAATGCGGTTGGCATAACGCTCGATATAAACATCCGAGACGGCGGCATCCTTGAGCTTGCCCGTAACCATCTCGCGGATGTCGATGTCCTCTTTAAGCAACTTGCCGAAGCTTCGCTTATCAGCGAACCAGCGTGAACGCCAATCCCTGCTCAAAACAAGCCTGAACCCAATTGGATTTACTTTTTGACCCAAAACGGTCTCCTTTCGTCAACTACGCGTTGTCGGTTAAAATTATGGTTATATGGCTGGTCTTCTTCTGAATCGGACTCGCCATACCTCTTGCACGGGGACGAAACCGCTTCATCATCGGCCCGCCATCCACGATTGCACTCTTCACATACAGTCCATCAGCCGACAGCCCCTCGTTGTTCTCGGCGTTTGCAATGGCCGACTTCAAGGTCTTGCCGATCTGAAGAGCAGCCTTGCGGGCATTGAACTCCGTAATGCGCAACGCATCCGCAACGAGCAATCCTTTGATTTCGTTTGCCAGATCACGCGCCTTCGTGGGCGACATTTTCACATATTTGGTTGTTGCTGACACTTCCATGGTGCTCTCACTCTCGATTATGTCCACGACGTATAAAGGGCGGACAGTCTACGTAAATAGTTTTTAAAATCCAGTACTTCCTTCCAGAAAAATTACCGGGCAACCTTTTCCGTTGCCATGCCGTGGGTTCTGAAACCGCGAGTAGGTGAAAACTCGCCTAATTTATGACCCACCATATTCTCCGTAACAAACACCGGAACGAATACCTTTCCGTTGTGAACATTGAAAGTGTATCCCACAAATTCCGGGACAATCATTGAACTGCGGTACCAGGTTTTGATCGGGCTCTTGCGTCCCATCTCATCCATTTTCCTAACCTTCTTCACCAGCTTGGTGGCAACAAAAGGTCCTTTTTTCAGTGAACGTGCCATGACTATTTTTTCCTCCGTTCAACAATATACTTGTTCGTCGCCTTGTGCTTGTTGCGTGTGCGCTTGCCTTTTGCCAGCAGCCCCCACGGGGATTGCGGATGGCCGCCACCGGAGGTGCGGCCCTCGCCGCCACCCATCGGGTGGTCAACCGGGTTCATCGCCACACCGCGGACGGTCGGGCGGATGCCCAGCCAGCGTTTCCGACCGGCCTTGCCCATTACGATATTGTTGTGATCCACATTGCCCACACGGCCAATCGTGGCGTAGCAGTTGGTGCGGATCAGGCGGATTTCACCCGAAGGCATCTTAATGTGTGCAAACTCGTCCTCGCGCGACATGAGCCGCGCCAATGTTCCGGCGGAACGAACCAACTGGCCACCGCGCCCGGAGATCAGTTCAATGTTGTGCACCGCCGTACCGACCGGAATCTTTGAAAGCGGCAACGCGTTGCCCAATGCGGGTTCCGCATCCGGGCCGGACATGAGGGAAGAACCCACCATCAAGCCGACCGGGGCGAGTATGTAGCGCTTTTCGCCGTCGGCGTAGTGCAACAGCGCAATGCGCGCAGACCGGTTCGGATCGTACTCGATCGCGGCAACCTTGGCGGGAATGCCAAACTTGTCGCGCTTGAAGTCGATTACACGGTAGCGGCGCTTGTGCCCGCCACCTTTGTGGCGAACCGAAATGCGGCCGGCGCTGTTGCGCCCGGCATTGCTCTTCTTGGCCTTGACCAGCGAGCGCTCGGGCGTCGACTTGGTAATATCGGCGAAGTCGGACAACACCATGTGACGACGGCTCGGTGTGTATGGTTTATGTGCTTTCAAACCCATTTGTAGCTCCTCTCACTCAAACTTAGATCAGGTTGATACGGTCTTCCTTGTGCAAGGTCACAACGGCGCGCTTCCACGAAGCCGTTGTTCCGTACTGGGCCGTGCGTTGGCGCTTCTTCTTGCCTTTTCGGCGCATCGTATTGACGGCCATAACACGGACGTTGAAGAGTGCTTCCACTGCCTTCTTGATTTCCACCTTGTTGGCTTCCTTGGCCACACGGAAAATATACTGGTTCTGCTCTTCCGAAAGGCGCGTGCCCTTCTCCGTCAACAAAACCTTTTTGATTACATCAGCTGAATTATTCATAGCGGCGATTCCTTTATGCCAGGCGGTTTTCCAGCGCTTCCATGCCGGCCTTGGTCACGACCACGTTCTTGTAGCGCAGTAGCTGGTAGGTGTTGGCCAGCGCAGCGGTCACAATCTCGACCTTCGGAATGTTCTGTGCGGCCAGCAGCACGTTGTCGTTGTTTTCATCAACGATGAACAGCGCGCCGCGATCCAGACCCAGGTTCTTCAGCACAGCGGCGAACTCCTTGGTCTTCGGTGCGGACACCGACAGATTCTCGATCACGGTGATCTCGCCCTGGTCGACCTTGGCGCTGAACGCGCGCTGGAAGGCCAGCTTGGTCACTTTCTTCGAAAGCTTCTTCTTATACTTTCGCGGATGCGGCCCGTGGGCCACGGCACCGCCGCGCCATATGGGCGATTGCTTATAGCCGGCACGCGCCCGGCCAAGTCCCTTCTGTTTCCAGGGCTTGGCGCCCGTTCCGGAAACGTTGGACTTGCTCTTGGTCGATGCCGTCCCGGCACGCTGGTGTGCATTGTATGCCACAACCGCTTCGTGGACCGCTTGGTCGCCCCTGTCGAGAACGAGGAGATTGTCCGCGACTTCATACTCGCCGACGCGGTCTCCCTGAATGCTTTTTAAAGGTAGTTTGCTCATGATCTTCCTCGTTTACTTCCTTTTGAGCGCTTCCTTGATGACGACGATACCGCCATTCGCGCCCGGGATGGATCCCTTGACTAGAATAAGGTTTTCCTCTGGGCGAACCTGTATGATCTTGAGGTTCTGTGTGGTTACACGCTTATCCCCCATCTGCCCCGGCATCTTTTTGCCCTTGAATACACGGCCAGGAAATTCGCACATGCCGATCGAACCCGGCCGACGGGTCCATCCACCACCATGGCTCGCGCGGCCGCCGGCAAATCCGTAGCGCTTGACGACGCCTTGATAGCCGCGACCCTTGCCGGTTGCAACGACATCGACATAGTTGACTTCTTCGAATGCACTGGCGTTTACAACGTCGCCAACGGAAACTTCAGCAGGACCGTCGACACGGAACTCCTTGAGCACGCGCTTGGCATCAACACCGGCTTTCTTGAAATGACCCAGATCCGGCTTGTTCAGGCGCTGTTCCTTCTGGTCTTCAAACCCAAGCTGCACAGCGGAATAGCCTTCCTTGTCATCGTCCTTGCGCTGAACAACCACGCACGGACCCGCTTCGATGACCGTCACCGGAACCGCAGCTCCGGATTCGTCGTACACGGAGGTCATCCCTAGTTTTTTTCCAATTAAACCCTTCATTATAGCACCACTTAGATTTTGATAGTGATATCCACGCCAGCCGGCAGATTAAGCTTCTTCAGTTCATCGACCGTCTTGATCGTCGGGTCGATGATGTCCAGCAGTCGCTTGTGCGTGCGGATCTCGAACTGCTCCATAGCCTTCTTGTTCACGTGGGGACTCTTGTTCACCGTGAAGCGCTCAATGCGGGTAGGCAACGGAATCGGGCCAGCCACACGCGCACCTGTCCGGCGGGCCGTTTCCACAATCTCCGTGGCCGAAACATCGAGCACCCTGTGATCAAACGATTTCAACCGAATTCTAATACGTTGATTTGTCATAATTTATCTCACCGATTTAGGATAGAATCCTGCATGGACGCGGGAACCGGTTCAAACGCTTGCGGCTCCATCGTGTAACTCGCCCTACCCTTTGTTAATGAACGCAACGCCGTTGCATATCCAAAAACCTCCGCAAGCGGAACATCCACCTGCACAACTTGCATATCTGCCAAAGCCTTGATTTCGCGAACGCGGCCGCGGCGACTGTTCAGGTCGCCCAGCACATCGCCGAGATGCTCTTCCGGCGTATCGATCTCGAGCAGCATGACCGGCTCGAGCAACGTGGGACTGGAATTCGATACCGCCTCGCGCAAAGCCATGACCGCCGCCGAACGGAACGCCATTTCCGTGGTATCGACCGAGTGCGCTTCACCGCCGATTACCTTCACTTCCATGTCGATAATCGCGAAGTTGCCCAGTACACCGGTCAGTAGCGCGTCGTTGAGCCCCTCTTCGATGGCCGAGTGGAATTCGTTCGGGATGATGCTCGACGAAACATCGAACACCAGCGCGTTGCCCGCTCCCTGCGGCTTCGGGGAAACCTGAAGGTGGAGGCTGGCGAAGTGATGGACCCCGCCAATCTCGCGGTCGAATGTAAAATTGCCTGCTCCCGGCTTCTGCACACCTTCGCGATAGGCCACCATGGGTCGGCCCGCGTTGGCCTTCACCTTGTATTCGCGCAGGATACGATCCTTGATGATTTCAAGGTGCAGTTCGCCCATGCCCTGAATAATGGTTTGCCCGGTCTCTTCGTTGATCGAGATGTGGAAGGTGGGATCCTCATCGGAAAGATCCTGCAGTGCATCCGCAAGATGATCCTTATCGGCCGTGGTCTTCGGCTCGATGGCCATGGAGATTACCGGCTCGGGGAACTCGATGTTTTCGAGGAGAATCGCGTCGTTCTCCGCGCATACGGTGTCACCGGTTGTGAAGAGTTTTTGTCCGGCCATGCCGCCGATTTCGCCGGTGTAGAGCACCTCGACATCCTCGCGGTGGTTAGCGTGCAGCCGCAGGAGGCGGCCTACGCGCTCGCGCTTGCGGGTGCGGGGATTGAAAACGTTCTGGCCTTTTTTCAATTGTCCGGAATAGATGCGGACAAAAGCTAGTTTGCCGACATACTTGTCGGTCGCCATCTTGAAGACAAGGCCGGAAAGCGGTTCGAAGTCGGAGGCCTCGCGTTCGATTTCCGCTTCGCTTTTCTGGGCGATGCCCGTAACGGCGGGAACATCGATCGGGGAAGGCAGATAGTCGACAACGGCGTCGAGCAGAGGCTGAACCCCTTTGTTCTTCAGCGATGATCCGCAAAGAACGGGAACCAACAGGCCGGAAACCGTGCAGCGGCGGAGGGCTTCGATCAATACCTTTTCGGAAACATCGGTGTTTTCCATGTAGGCTTCGAGCAACTCTTCATCGAGCTCGGCAACCTTTTCGATGAGCTCGGCGCGGGCTTCCTCGGCCTTGGCGGCGAGGTCGGAAGGAATGTCGGTGTATTCGACCCTCGATCCCATGTCGTCTTCGGAGAAGGTGATGCCGCGCATCTTGATCAGATCGACCACGCCGGAGAAGGTTTCGGCCGCACCGACCGGCAGTTGAATGGCTACGGCGTTGGCAACGAGCTTCTCCTGCATTTCGGCCAGCACCTTGTCGAAGTCGGCGCCCATGCGATCCATCTTGTTCACAAAGGCAAGGCGCGGAACATTGTACTTCGTGGCTTGGCGCCAAACCGTCTCGGACTGCGGCTGCACTCCGCCCACAGCACAAAAAATGCCCACGGCGCCGTCAAGGACGCGAAGCGAGCGTTCAACCTCCACGGTGAAATCCACGTGGCCGGGGGTGTCGATGATATTGATCTGGTGGTCGTTCCAAAAACAGGTGGTGGCGGCGCTCGTGATGGTGATGCCGCGCTCCTGCTCCTGGATCATCCAGTCCATGGTGGCCGTGCCGTCATGAACCTCGCCAATCTTGTGCACCTTGCCGCTATAGTAGAGAACGCGTTCGGTTGTAGTGGTCTTTCCGGCATCGATATGCGCGATAATTCCAATGTTCCGCGTCACAGACAGAGCACGGCTCCGGCCTTCGGCTTCCCGGGGGGAATCCGAATTCCTAGCTTCGCTTTTATTCTGCTGTTTCACAACAATCATCGTCTGTTTCGTTTTTTTATCCACAGATTTCGCAGATTAGTTGGATCCCGAAAATCTGTGTCCATCTGTGCTCATCTGCTTGCCCTGCGTAGCCTTGGCGAAGCGGGGTGGTTCAAATTCTGTGTATTCCGTCTACCAGCGGTAGTGCGCAAAAGCCTTGTTGGCCTGGGCCATCTTATGCGTGTCGTCGCGCTTCTTGATGGCGCTTCCCTGTCCCTTGTAGGCATCCATCAATTCCATGGCGAGTGCACGGCGCATTGGAACCCCGCGCCGGTTTTCCGCATATTGGATAAGCCAGCGCGCCGCCAGTGCAATCTGGCGCTTGGGCCGCACTTCCAGCGGAATCTGGTAGGTGGCACCACCCACGCGGCGGGATTTGACCTCCAGACGCGGGGACACATTTTCAAGCGCCTGGGAAAATACAGTGAGGGGATCTTCGTCCTTCATCTGGCTCCTGATATCATCAATGGCACCATACACAATATTCGCGGCGGTGGACTTTTTGCCACACTTCATCACGGTATTGATCATGTATGCGACCAGCTCGTTTCCGTAGCGAGGATCCGGGATCACTTTTCTTTGTTCAGCTGCGCGTCTTCTTGCCATAGTCTACTTCCAGTTTTTATTTCACCACCCGCTGCGCTAGAGGACGCGGAGTATAAAAGGTTCTCTGTGTTCCTCTGTGCCCTCTGTGGTTAATCAATAATTTAGAGTATTTCGTGGTTCCACACTACTTCGGGCGCTTCGCGCCATACTTCGAACGGCCGCGTTTGCGTCCATCCACACCTAGGCAGTCCAGCGCACCGCGGACAATGTGGTAGCGGACACCCGGCAAGTCCTTCACCCTGCCGCCGCGAACCAGCACCATGCTGTGCTCCTGAAGGTTATGCCCTTCCCCGGGAATATATGCGTTGATTTCCTTGCCGTTCGTCAAGCGAACACGCGCAACCTTCCGCAAAGCCGAGTTCGGCTTCTTCGGGGTCTGCGTTTTCACAAGCAGACATACCCCCCGACGCTGCGGGCAGGTTGTCAGTGCGGGCGACTTGCTTTTCTTCTTCGCACTCGTCCGCGGCTTTCTCACCAATTGATTAATTGTCGGCATATATATACTCCTAAAAAAGACAAGCGCAGGAGAATAGTTATCCCCTACACATATCGCAAGCGAAAGATTTCACTTTTATTCAGTTTATTCCTCGTTTCGCGCTTCTCGCGGCGATCAATGCTTGCGCCACACTCCACACGAACTTCGGAGAAAAGGACGTACAATAGAGAGTTCACCGGAAGATACCAGATAAAAAACTGCCAAATTTTGGAACCGTGTCCGACGCGAGGAAAAACATGATATGCGGTAAAAAATAGCATCAGAGGATGGAGGGCTGAGATCAGAAGATGGAACAGAATTACGAAACTGCAAATCGGTGATCCACACCGTTGCCCATCCCTTGTCAAACAAACGCTATGCGCTTTCAATCGAGGCCCTCTTTTTCCCGCCAGTTAGCAGACTGACCAAGCATCCACTCGCAACCCCGGTGATCAGTGAACAAGGCATGATCCAGATAAAACTGAGCCCCAGAAACTCGTAGAAGGCGATCGCGACGGCCACCGCCACGCTGACTGCGGCACCGGCCCACACTCCCGCCGTGTTGGCAAACGGCACAAACATCGCCATGAAAAACAGCAGGAACAGAGGCGCAACCAGAAGGTTCCCAACCTTGTTGATGACTTCCATCAAATTCCCCTGCACATTGTCAACCAACAGGCTTAAGGCAACAATGGCTGCACCAATCCCCCAGGAAACAGCTCGGGCACGTTTTATATGAAACTTTTCATCGAGCTTCTTCTCTCCGAAGCGATCCAAAAAATCGACGGTGATGATTGTGCCGACCGAGTTCAATCCGGAAGAAAGGCTCGACATGGCGGCGGCTAGCAACGCCGCCACAACCAGACCGGTGATTCCAACCGGCAAAGTACTGATGATAAACCGAGGAAAAACCTGATCGGCATGCGTGCGAACATTCATGCCATCGGCTAGCTCTTGAGGATTGGCAATGAAATAGCTGATCAGGGCAAATCCCAGCAACGCGAGCAGAACCTGCACCAGTACGCTGGCGCCCATTGAGATGGTGAAGGCCGAACGAGCCTCCTTAACACTGCCCGTAGATAGATAGCGCTGTACCGCCATTTGGTCGGATCCCGCCGTGCAAATATTCCAGAAAAAAAACATCATGATGGCTCCGGCAAACGTAATCCGGGCATCGGAATCGAACCAGAGAACCGCCGAATCCCAGTTGGGGTCCCACTGGGTCGGGAACCATGAAAATCCGCCGAAGTGTACGCTGATCAGAATAATGGATAGAATCGCGCCAAAGAAGAGAATGAACGTCTGGATGACATCGGTCAAGATCACCGCTTTCAGGCCACCCATGGAGGTGTAGACAACGGTAATCGCACCGAGCAAGAAACAGACCAGCGGAAAATATTTCGGATCCAAACCCAGCACCGGGCCAAGCACTGCTTTCGTGGTGATGTAGATAATCATCGCCATCCACATCAATCGAAGGGCCAGAAAGAAGAAACTGCCCAGCACCCGGACACTCGGCCCCATATGCATTTCCAGAATCTCGTTGGCACTAGTGACCCGTATTTTCATAAATGCCGGGATAAGGAACCAGCCCACGACCCAAATAACCAGCGGAATCACGAGCAGCCCAGCGGAAATCATCGGCCCGTGTTTGATGATTTCCCCGGGATATGCCATGTACGTAATCGTACTCAAGAGCGTGGCAAAGAGAGATAAACCCACCATCCACGATTTCATATCCCGCCCACCCAGCAGGTAGTCATCAATCGTTTTGGTTTTTCGGCTGTAATGCCATCCAATCAGAAGCATGCTAAGGGCATAGCCAAGAATCACTACCCAATCCAGAATCCCTATGCCCAAATCCTGCCGCCGTTCGATCCGCAAAAGCGCACTTGCCGCATAGATCCGCACATCCGGACCGATGTCCTTGAGTAGCGGCAACAGCAGGCTCCGGTCGTCCGGTGTTCCGAATCTACCCAACATCTGGCAGGCATCCCTGCGTGGTCTCACATCTTCACTCTTCAGTGCAGACAATACCTGCATCCGTCCATCCGCCGCCAGCCAGTCCTCTTTCGATACAGGCTGTAGCTGTTTTTTGCAAAAAGTGGCTCGCAGCGCAGTTACCGAATCGTCGGACTGTTCCAAGCTTTCAAGTTCCGCAACCGCTTCTGTACGGCCGTTTTGTGCCAATACCCAGAAGGCAAAAGGATCCTGCGCTTCCGATGCATACTGCGCAACGGATGCCTGCTCTTCATCGCTCAACCCAACCTGCAGCTTGCCCATCGTCTCGATTGCGTGCATCCGATCCGGAGCATCCGAATCAAAGAAAATGGTCTTGATCTTCCCGATCAACTCCGCACGCTCATGGGGCGATGCCGTGGCACGAGCGAGCACCCGCCAGATGCCGATCCGGTACTTGGGCTGATCGCCGTGCCGAACCAGCTCCTGCCGAAACGCCACCTCCACCCCTTCGGGATAGCCCATCTGCAACAACGCCTCGGCGGCATGCACCTTGACCCATTGATCCGCATCGTGCAGCTCGTGCCGCAAGACCTCGATGGCATGCGGGCGAACGACTTCGAAACCCGGGTCTTCCGCAAAGAGCGGGCTCAGGAATGTTGTGAACAGAAATACCGGAATTAAAAACAACCTACGCATGGATCGATCTCCCTTATTTGGCGGTGCATCCACGGTCTTGAAAGAATCAGGCATGCATGCCACCATCCATCAAGATATTTTCGCCGTTGACATAGGCGGAAGCCTGCGAGGCCAGAAAAACCACCACGCCCTTGATGTCGTCGTTGTTGGCCAAACGCCCGACCGGCACTTTTTTGGTGTAGTTTTCAATAAACCGTTCCGGCTGACCGGAAAAGATACCGCCGGGGCTGACGGCATTGACCCGGATATTTTTATCGGCAAGCATTCGTGCGAAGTATCTCGTCAATGTAAGCATTCCTCCTTTGTGGAAGAAATAATCCGGAGGCATATCGCTCCATTCATCCGGCAACCCTTCATAATTTGAAAGATCGGGTCCAAACATGCCCATCATCGATGCAATGTTGACGATGGCTCCGCCACCGCCCTGATCCATCAAATCCGCCATTTCGCGGGTAATGTCAAGCAAGCCCGTGGCATTGATATCCATGGAGAGTTTCCACTGCTCCAGAGACCCGTTATAGCCCTTCATCGGTCGTGCAACCGCACAGTTGACCAGAACGTCGAGTCGGCCGTATTGGTCCTTGATCTCCTGCTTCAGATTCATGACCGAGTCATGGTCGGCCTGGTCGAGAAACATTGCCTCAACCTCAAGTCCCCTATCCCTGAAACCGGCGGCCACCTTTTCCCCTTCATCCAGAAAAGGGGATGCGGTGACCACCTTTGCATCCGCTTCGGCAAGGCCTTCCGTAAGACACCGACCATACTTTCCCTCGCCGCCGGTAATCAATACAACCTTCTCTTTTAAGCTTAATAGTTCTTTGACGTGCATTTTGATGCCCCTGTTTTAAAACGTAGAGCAAGCGTCCCGCTTGCTTTTTTAAACGAGCGAGACGCTCGTTCTACTTTCCGCTGTAGATGCTTTCCGAGCCACCGGCCTGGGTGCCTTTAATTCCCGAAACGATTTCCTTGAAGTATTCACCCAGTCCATAGACATCCGCACCGACACTAATGAACTGGTAGCCCTCGTTGGCCAACTCATCAAAATTACCCACACTACCGGGCGTACCGGCGAACTTTCCGTGCTTGCGAGCCACCTCGGCAACGCGCTTACGGGTTTCGGAGATTTTAGGATTGTCCCACTGGCACGGCGTTCCAATTCCCTGACTGAAGTCAGCTGCGCCGAAAAACAGCATGTCGATGCCATCCAGCTTTGCGATCTCTTCGATCTCGTCCAGCGGCTCGGGATCCTCGATCTGGACAATCACAAACCGCTGGTCATTGGCCTGCTTGAGGTATTCTTCCGGAGGAAGCATGCAATAGGCACCGTCGGCATAGCCGCCATCGAGGGGCCGTCTTCCGACGGGATGGAATTTGGTGTAGTAGACAATCTTTTTAGCCTCTTCCAGACTCATCAGGTGCGGAACCATAATGCCGGACGCATCCATTTCAAGTGGATGGATAAGGTCACTGTAACTGCCGCGCTTAACCCGCACCAACGTGTCCATATCGTGCATTTTCGCTGCCCGGATATGGTTCAATATGACACTGTCTGTATGGGGAACATGTTCCATATCCAGCCAAACACAATCGTAGCCAGCCAATGCGGCGATCTCGGTTACCGCAGGATCTGAAAGATTCAACTTTACACAGGTGGCCACTTCGCCTGCCCGCATTTTCTTTAAAACTCGACTCGCTCTCATGTTCATCACAATCACTCCTTATGTTAAATCTATTTTTTTGCCGCCCTGCTCCAGGCTCTCTCTGGCACCCACAAGGGCATTGATGATGTTGTATGTTTTTAAAAAATCCAACCGGGGTCGCCCCGCCTTGAAAGAGCGGATCACATCGACCATCTGGGCCCTGAAGCAGACATAGGCTCCGCCATGGTTAACATTCAAAACCCCTTGGTCGCCATAGATATTAAGTTCTCCGCCAGCGAGGCCCTCAAAAACATGGACGGTAGCCAAAATGCCGCCATCCAGCTCCAGATAGAGGGTATCCTTCCCCGACCCACCGATGTGCTGAACACTGAGAACCCTAGGGTCACCTAGGAATGCAATCATTCCTTCGAGATAATGAACGGCATATTTCCGAAGATCCTTGGCACCAACGGCAACGGCCAGCTTAACCTTTCCAATGGTTGGAAGTTGTTCCCTCATGCTTTGGTTCCCGGCCGAATATCTCAAGGCGGAGCTGGACATGATAAATTTGCCGTTTTCTACCTGCTCGGCGAAATAATTCAAATCCTCGCGATTAAACGCCAAGGGCTTGTCGATAAAGATCGGGACGTTGGCATCAATAAACGGCTTGGCCATGGCCTTGTGGTTTTCCGGATCATCCCGGGACAGAAAAACCGCATCCACGCTACCGATCAGATCTTCCATCTTATCAACCACGTTTTCAATATGCGCGGCCTTTGCGACATGCCGCGACAGATCGTCATCCTGTGTCCAGATATGGGAAACCTGGGCACCTTCGATCCCAAGGGTATCCCTGTTGGCACCAAGATAGGCCGGGATGGTGGGATAGCCGCAATCAGCCATTACCTCTTCGTTAAAGCCCCCATTGACAATCGCCGACCAGCTATACGGATGACCATTGCCCTCGCTTAGTCCTATTACCCCTAGATTCATCATTCGTTTCAGCCTCCTGAATTCCTATCCAAAATATACCTAACCACGAAATACACGAAAGGGTGCGGACTGATTTTTGCCACAAAAGAGCGCTGAGCACGCAAGTCCGCCTTAGACCCGCACCTTTACAACTATCTTGCGAACCGGCTTCGGTGCTTCAACGAAACGGCTCGGCTGATGCAGGTCATCGGGAAAAATCGCCGCAAAGCACCCCGGTTTGAGCAAAACCGTTGAGAAGAGTCGCGGAGCCTTGAACAAGGTCGCATCGCCCTGCTCGGAATAGGGCGTGTCAACCTCAAGATCCTTGTCCAAGGAAACATCCATAAGCTCTTCGCCCTCCAATAGCAGCTGGACATCGATATGGTTTTTGTGCCCCTCGAACTTAAGCTCCTCGGCGGCAAGGGTGGTGTAGCTCATGACGTTGGCGAAAATGTTGTCGCCATCGATTTCATATCGACCGTCCGGCTGGGACGGATCAAACCCGATTGCAAAATCCAGTGCCTTGCGCAAAGGCTCCCCATCGCCGCAGTACCGGTCAATATTTTCAACTGTATCGTAAATCATTGCTTATCTCCTTCTGTTGAAACGGTGCTTTGCACCTCGTTAAAGCCGTTGAAACATTCCATTCGTTCAAATCGTTGAAACGCGATCCTCGTTGAAGCCGTTATAACTAACAGAATAATTATGGACAAAATGATTCCTCCCGTTCGCCCTGTTTTCCTCATCCTGTCCATCCTGTTATCCGGTCAAAATATTCTTTGCGCTCTATGCGTTTTTTCATGGCTATCAAGAATTCGTGTTCATTTGCGTCCATTAGCGGTTCTAATCATTCTGTTTCCATAGTCCGGGGCGAACAATCGACTCCGGAAAGTCCGGGACGCATTCGTCAATCCTTTGAATCAAATCCTGAGCAAGCGGTCCGCGCTGCATCATCTTCGCGTTTTCACGCAGCTGCTCGACGGAATCGACACCGATCAGCACACTGGTGATGGCCGGAAAGCTCAAGCCGTACCGGAGGCACAGCTCCG
>DAOUQA010000009.1 GCA_030625905.1 Kiritimatiellales bacterium
GTATTTGCGTCCGGTTTAATTGCTGTTAGTATTGCCGAAGCTGAAGAAGTTTCGATCAATGCAAGGGGAGGAGCGTATGACGGGTTTTCTGGGAAACACAGAATGGGTGGCGGAACTAGTTCCTGATGTTGCGGCCAAGGCGGTTCCATTTACCGTGGATACCGAAGAAGTGGATGACGATCTTGTTGCGGTTTTCGTCGATGAAATCCGCCGGTTGACCGGTGAGCTTCAAGACGGGCTTCGCCAAGGCAATGACGAAGAGATTCGCATGGCCTCGCATTCAATCAAGGGCATGGGCGGTACCATGGGGTTGCCGGAGATTTCGGTGCTTGGTCTGGAAATCGAAAACATGGCCAAGGAGAATCGGCTGACCGATGCCAAGCCGCTTGTCGATGCGCTGGCCGCTTGGCTGACAACCTTCTGCTAGGAGCCCAAGGGGGTTTCGCAGCAGATTTTTTATTTCCGATTTGCAGGTCTGCGCCGCCTTTCGTAAGAAGAGGCCAACGCCGATTGACTTCCACAAATCGGCAATAGTTCGCCAACTCCAAGAGGTTGGATGATTATGGAACGCAAAATGGCAAGAAGTGAGAAGGAAAGTACCTAATGCCCGCTACCGAACAGGAATTCCCCGCAAAGAAAGAAACGTCCCGGTTGCTTCAACGTCTTTCAGGACGTGTATTGGTGGTGGATGACGAACTACCCAACCGTCTTTACATGCGCAAGCTGCTGGAAACGCGCGCGTGTGAGGTGTTCGATGCCGCCAACGGGGCGGCTGCAATTGATATTGCACTGAAGCGGCAACCCGATCTGATTCTGGTGGATATCATCATGCCGGAAATGGATGGCTTCGAATTGTGCGGCAGGCTCCGCGACGAAGTGCGCACCCGCCATATTCCGGTCATCATGGTGACGGCGAAGTCGAGAATCGAAGACATTGAAACGGGCTTTGAACGGGGTGCGATGGACTATATCCGCAAGCCGTTCAATCCACGTGAACTGATGCTGCGCGTTGGTAACGCGCTGGCCTTGAAGCAGAGCAACGATGCGCTGACGATTTGGAACAAGCGGGTCGCGCGCGACCTAGAGCTTGCGGGAGCCATCCAGCGCTCGCTCTTTTCCGATACGCCTCATTTTTCCCGCCGCTTTGAAGTGCGGATTGCGTATCGCACCTGCATGGATGTCGGCGGCGATGCCTTTGATATCATCTCGCTACCCGATGGAAAACATTGCATCTATGTGGCCGATGTCTCCGGGCACGGCGTAGCCCCCGCGATGATTTCCTCGCTGCTTAAGGCCACGGCCAGCGAGATGATCCGCCGCTATGCCGAACAGGGGCCTGCGGCCATTTGCAATGCGCTGAACATGGTGATCCGGCAACGTATCGACAACCCTTCCTATTTCGCGACTTTGTTCATGGCGATGCACGACCCCAAAACGCTAGAATGGCGCTGCATGAATTGCGGGCATCCCCATCCCGTCTCCATCCGCACCGGCGCGGCGGTTGATTCCTCCATGTTCAACAAGGGCGGCGGTACACCGATCGGGTTTCCCTTCGGCGACGAGAATCCCTATTCCGAGGCCGATGAAATCCGCTTCAAGGATGAGGGCGACACCTTTATATTACTTTATACCGACGGCCTTACCGAAGCGCGGCATGTCACCTCCGGAGAGGAGTGCGGCCGGCAGGTTGAGGCCTTCTATGAACAGGTCATACAGGATCCGGCCATACCCGACAAATCCGCGGCATTGCTCGATGCACTGGAGTCCGAGGGCTACCAATTGGGTGGAGATGACTGCACGGCGATCTCGATCCATATTCTCGATCCGAAGAAGGTCGTAATCGAACAACCGGTGCTGCGCAATATCTATCTGGTCTCCGAAGTGGCCAAGCAGTGCGAGGTGGCCGTGGCGGCGCAGGGAATCTCACGCGATACAGCCGGGCTGGTGCGGTTGCTGGTGATGGAGCTTGGCGCAAACCTGGTCGAGCATGGCGGTCTGAGCGAAGACGATTCCTTCTGGCTGCAAGTGCGGGTGGATGGAAACGTTTGCCAGTTGGTGCTGGTGGACGAGGGGGCGGAATGGAATCTGGAGGAAGCCCTGGGTTACAAATTGGACGAGGCGTATATGGGGGAACGTGGCCGCGGGCTGGCCATTACCAATACGATTTCCGACCGGATCGAGCGCTACAGGGTGAACGATGAAAACCTGACCTATTGCACGATTATCGATCAGGAGGGCACATGAAGGAATCAATCTACCAAGCCCGGCGCGAGTTGTTCGAAACCATGGACATCCCCGTGACGAAGGCCGATGTCACCATCCTGAAATGGAAGCAGCGTTCGCGGCTGGCTTTTTGGGAGATAGGTCTGCGCAGTCTGCTTGTGATCAAGCGCACGGTGGATATTGCCGTTAGTCTCGTCGCCTTGGTATTGCTGATGCCGCTGTTTCTGGTGGTGGCGATTTTCATCTTGGTCGACGATGGCTTTCCGGTTTTGCTGATGCAAAAGCGCGTCGGGCTATATGGCCGGGAATTCAAATTGCATAAGTTCCGCTCAATGTGCCGCGATGCAGAAAAGATGAAGGATGAGCTGCTCGCGCAAAACGAATCGGACGATGGTGTAATCTTCAAGATGAAAAATGATCCGCGGATCACGCGCGTTGGCCGGTTCCTTCGCCGGTTTAGCATTGATGAAACACCCCAATTCCTAAACGTGCTCGTTGGGAATCTCGCATTGGTCGGCCCTCGTCCGCCGCTTCCGGAAGAGGTGGCGAAATATGCCCTTTCCGACAGGAAGCGCCTGCACGTAAAGCCGGGATTGACCTGTCTTTGGCAAATTCAGGGACGCTCGGAAATCCCCTTCGATAAACTGGTGAGTCTCGATATGCAGTACATTCGCAGCCAGAGCATTCTGAAAGACATTGTGATAATAATCAAAACGATCCCCGCCGTCCTGTTTGGCCGGGGGGCATATTAAGGAGTAGAAGATGGTTGTTAGCTGTTCAAAAGAGCAAGGCATCGGTATCATCCAAGTGAGCCATACGTTAACGGCCGCAACCGTGGATACCTTCCGCGAACAGCTTGCCGGTTGGCAAGCGGCCGAGCCGGACGTGAAGAACTTTGTTGTCGACCTTAAGCATGTCGATTTCATGGATAGCGCCGGGCTAGGTACATTGATCGCCGTACTCAAGCAGATCACGGAACGGGGGGGTGACCTAAAAATCGCCTGCCTACAGAAGAAGCCCCGCATGGTGTTCGAGATCACCCGGGCCTACAAGGTGTTCGAAATCTACGACACCGTTGACGAAGCCTTGAATTTTTTTGACTGAGCATGAACGCCGTATTCTATACCGCCGAAGTCCTGCCTTGGGCCGAAGACCTAGGCGATACGCCCTGGCCGCTGTTGCCGGTGGCCAATCGCCCGCTGCTGGATTATTGGCTCGAGACCTGCGCCGAGCTGGGGATTGGCCAGGTGCAGGTCATCTTGGGCGAAGGTGCGGGGCAGGTTGAGGAATTTGCCGGAACAGGCTCCCGCTGGGGTGTGGAGATCCTCTACAGCTTTGCGCGTGCCAGCGAGCAGCCACTGGATTATCTAAAGGCGACTTCCGACCGTTGGAGCGATGGGCTGCTGTTCGTTGGAGGGGCGTTTTTTCTGCGTCGGCGGCAGGCCTACAAGCCGGCGGGTTTTAAATCCCTGGATGCCTGCACCCATCTGTCTGGGGACAGAACCCTCTTCCTTTTCGGCAAGACCGGCGACGAGGTGAAGGGGTTGCTGGATGGGCGGCTGGAATCCGGCCGCGGGCTGGAGCAGATCCATATCCACCCGTATACCATCGACGGCATCCCGGCCTATTTCGGGCTCAACATGAAACTGGTGGCCGGCGAGTTTGCACGCTATCTCACCGCTGGATTTTCCGATGCGAATAGTAGCTCGGTCGGCTACAACGTGCTAACCCCGCCCTCGGCGCACCTCCGCCCGCCACTTATTATCGGCAACGATTGCAGCTTTGGCTCCATGACCACGATCGGCCCCAAGGTGGTGGTGGCCGACCACGTCATTGTCGACTCGCATACCCGGCTTTCCAACTGCCTGATTCTGCAAGACACCTATATCGGGCAAAACCTCGAAATCGAAAACAAGATTATTTCCGGCAACCGCTTGGTGAGTGCGACGGACGGCACGGCCATTGAAATCGATGACTCATGGCTCGTGGCCCGCAACCGACCCGAAATGCGGACGGAGGATTTGGTGCGGTACACCATCCTTTGGTTCCTGGCGCTCGGCGTGGGCATCGTCCAAGTGGTTCCGTTCTGCATCCTTTATCCCTTGGTGCATTTGACCCGCATTGGCTCGTATCACCGGGAAATATTCCACGACCCAAGAACCGGGTTTGTCAAATTGCCTGTTTTCCAAAAAATTGAAAACCGGAAATCGGTGGTCTACCGCCTGTTCCGTGCGGCCACGCTCGATCGGTTCCCTTGGCTTCTGTTGGCTTTGCGCGGCCGCCTGTTTGTTTGTGGCCAGCCTCCGATGCGCCATCCGGACGATGATGAAATCATCAAGCAACTGCCGCAGTACTACCCGGCGGTCTTTTCCTATGCGGACTATTCCAGAGACAGCGACCGGCTCGTGGACTCGCTATGGTATGCCCACATCCGTTCGCTTTTCGAAGATGTAAAGATTTTGGTCAAATCCCTTCTGTACCGGTTCTTCCGGGCAGGCCGCCGGTGAAAATGGGCAGGATGCCCATTCTACGTGGCATGGGCTTCCAGCCCATGATCCGTTTTATGTATGGTTTATTGGATTGATACGATGTCCAAGCGTTGGAAGCTCAAAGCAATAGATGAACAGGTTGTGCGCGAAACCGCCGAGCACTCAGGCCTACCCATGCCCCTCGCGCGGGCACTCGCCCTGCGCGGCCACTGTGCACCGGATGAAATCGCGGCCTTCCTTAATCCACGCCTTGCCGGGCTGTCCGATCCCTTTCTTCTTCCCGACATGCAGAAGGCGGTTTCCAGGATATGGAAAGCCATCGATGCCGACGAAGCCATCGCCGTTTTTGGCGACTATGACGTGGATGGAGTCACTGCCACCGCATTGCTTACCCGCGTCCTTGCCGCACTTGGTGCCGATGTAAAACCCTTCATTCCCGATCGGCTCGACGAAGGCTACGGTCTTTCGCTCGATGCGCTCGAACGGTGCCTCGAAGAGCATGGTTCCTCGCTCGTCGTTACTGTCGACTGTGGAACCAACTCCGCCGACAGCGTTGCTCGCGCACAAACCCGGGGCGTCGATGTCATCGTGACCGACCACCACGAACCGGAAGGGCAATCCGCCACCGCCTTTGCGCTCATCAATCCAAAGGTTGGAACAGTTCCGGAATTAGAGGATTTGTCCGGGGTAGGCATTGCCTTCAAGCTGGCGCATGCGCTCCTTAAATCTGGGAGGGAGGCAGGCAGGGCGGTCGCGGAAAACATTGAGCTTCGCGATTATCTCGATCTTGCCGCGCTCGGCACCGTCGCGGATATTGTGCCGTTGGTCGGGGGGAACCGAATCATCGTAAGGCACGGTTTGGCTGCGCTCGATGCAACGAAATGGGAAGGCCTGCGCGCACTCAAGGTGGTTGCGGGAATGCGCGGAGAGGCCGATACCTACCACCTCGGCTTCCAGCTCGGGCCGCGCATCAACGCCGCCGGGCGCATCGGCCAGCCCATGCAGGCCTTGCGTCTGTTGACGACCGACGACCCCGCCGAGGCGTGGGAAATCGCCGAGCTTCTTGACCGCACCAACCAAGAGCGCCGCAAGCTTGAGCAGACCATGGCCGCAGAGGCCTTCGCCGAAATCGAGGCCTGTTTTGATCCGGAAAAGCATTTTGGATTGGTGGTCGCGAAAGAGGGATGGCATCCCGGCGTGGTCGGCATCGTGGCCTCGCGCGTTTCGCGCCGCTACAACCGTCCCGCCATCGTGATGGGGATCGACGAAGACGGTAGCGTACGCGGCTCTTGCCGCAGCATCGACGGATTCGACCTGCTTGAGGGGCTGCGTGCTTGCGACCAGCACCTGATCAAATACGGCGGCCACAAGATGGCCGCCGGGGTGGCGCTTTCCGCAGATTCCTTGGAGGCATTTAAATCCACGTTCAATGCTGCGGTATCTGCCGAATTAAAGGCACTCGACCTTGTGCCAGCGCAGTATATCGATGCCGAGATCACAGGCGACGAACTGGAGTGGAAATTTTATGAGCAGCTCAAGCAACTCAGTCCCTTTGGGCAGGGCAACGCCGAACCCATCTGGGCGTTGCGTGGTGCAACGCTTTCGGGCAAGCCGCGCGTGGTGGGGCAAAAGCACTTGAAGCTTTCGGTTGCCTCAGCGGGTCGGAAGTTTGATGCGATCGCCTTCAACTATCCGCTGGCGCAGTTGCCGGACGGGAGGCTGGACATTGCCTTTACGCTTAAGGAAAACAGATGGAACGGAAGCACCGGCCTGCAACTGCAAGTCAAAGACATCCGCCACGAGAATTAAGGGTAATTTTAAAAACCAAGCTGGAAAAATGCGAAAAGAAACCGATTCGCTGGAAAAAAATTCCGCCAGAAAATAGGCATAGAATAGATAGCTTCGGCAGTCGCTAGTTGCCAAGTTCCAGGAAATCCTGATAAAGCCCGTTGTTGTCCAGCATCCATTGAAGCCGTTGCTTCATGAAATCGCTCTCGTTGCCGTGAGTCTGCTGGTAAATCCTTAACCAATCAATAAATACGTTTTGCACACCGTCGGGTAGGTACTGCCCCCTATTCTTGAACCACTCGAGGCATTTGTAGGTGAATTTGCCGCGCTCAAAATTGGCCATGTTTAGGAACAACTCCCTGAAAAGGGATTCATTTTCCATTATTTCCTCGATTCTGATCTGGGTGTATCGAGCCGCGGCATTCGCATCTTTTTGAAAGCTTTGCAGGAGGTCGACAAAAATTTTCTGGGCCCTTGGTTCAAGATATTGACCGTTGTCCCTGAACCATACAATCGCCTTGCCGGTAAAGATTGCCCGCTGAAAACTGCTTTCATACTGTTTTGCAGGGGGGGATGCGGGATCCGTCGGAGACGAAGATTTTAGATCGCCCGAGCGAATGTTGGAAAGAGTGTTCATGTAGATACCATGAAGTTTTCTCCGGGCTTCCTTGGCGGCTTGCTGCGCCTGGCCTTCGTTTCCCGCAGATGGAGGAACTAGGTTTAGGTCGGTCAGCATTTGCTTATAGATGATCTTTAGTTTCCCCTTGGTCGCCGCGTTTATGTTGTCACCATTAATGATGCGCTTCTCTTTGTAGGCTAAAATGACCTGCTCGAAAGAGGGATATATATCCGCGACATACGCGCCCTCTTCTGTCTGGATGTTTTCAACCCAAACCACTTGGCCTTGCAGAACACTTTTGGCCAGGGAGATGGCCTCTTTGCCGCCAATCAAAACCTTTTCGGGATCCGGCTGGATGTATTCGATCTTTTCGAGGTTCCGGATCCGGATGGAAACCGGTTCTGCTTCGCCATCGGCCCTGGCGGCCGTGATGGTGTTGTAGGTTGGCACCGAAGCGACCCGATACCATTCAGCTTGTGCCGTTCCGCAACACAGAAGGATTGTCAGTATATAGAGCTTCATCGGTAGCCTTTCCTTTAAGTTAAGTGGATTCAGTATAGCCGTCCGGATGGGCTTGGTGCCAGTTCCAGGCGCTTTGCACGATGGTTTTGAGGTCGGCGAATTGCGGATTCCATCCGAGTTCGGTCTTGGCCTTGGTGGAGTCGGCAACGAGGGCGCTGCAGTCACCCGCGCGGCGCGGTTCGAGCTCGGCGGGAATCGGGTGGCCGGTGACTTTGCGGCAAACCTCGATGACTTCCTTGACGGTGTAGCCGTCGCCGTTACCGAGGTTGAAACCGCCGCGAACACCGGGCTTGAGCGCGAGGATGTGGGCCTGCGCGAGATCCTTGATGTGGATATAGTCGCGCACGCAGGTGCCGTCGCGGGTTTCGTAGTCATCGCCGAAGATGAATATTTTATCGCGCTTGCCTTGAGCCACCTGCAGGACGAGGGGAATGAGGTGGCTTTCGGGATTGTGTGCTTCGCCATATTTTTCGGTGGCGCCGCAGGCGTTGAAATAGCGCAGGAAAACGCACTCGATTCCATGGATTTCCTCGCCCCATTTGAAGATGTGTTCGCAGAGATATTTGGATTCGCCGTAGACGCTTTCCGGGAGCTGCGGCAGCGTTTCGTCCATCGGCATGCGTTCGGGCGTGCCGTAGGTGGCACAGGTGGAGGAGAAAATCAGCTTTTTGCAGCCGGATTCCACCATGGCGTTCATTAGGTTCATCGATCCGCCGACATTGTTTTCGAAGAAGGGCATAGGCTCCTTCATGGATTCGCCGACTTCGATGTAGGCGGCGAAATGGATGACCGCGTCGGGGCGTTCGGCTAGCAGGGCACTTTTGATGTCCTCCTTGTAGCGGAGATCTCCCTGCATGAACTTTGCGCGGGGGTCGACGGCGGCTTGGAATCCACGTTCAAGGCTATCAAATACAACGACTTCATGCCCTTTGTCGCAGAGCATTTCGGTAGTGACGCTTCCTATATATCCGGCTCCGCCGGCAACGAGTACTTTCATGGTTGATCTCCGTGATACGTGATGCGTGAGTCGTGATAGTCACGTCTCAATCGTCACTCTTCATTTTATAACAATTGCCCCGGCGGAAGGGATAATGGTTTCCGCGGTGGGGTGGATTCCCTTGGCCTTGCAGGCCTTGACAATCTTTTCACAAATCGACTTTGCATTGGCCGCATGGACGAGAGCCACGACGCTGCCGCCCCAGCCGCCACCGGAAAGGCGGGCGCCGAGTGCGCCGGCTTCGCGGGTGGCTTCGACGACGATGTCGAGTTCTTCGCACGAGTTTTCGAACGCGGTTCGGGAGGTTTCATGCGAGTCGTAGAGAAGTTGACCGAATGCTTCAAGCTGGCCTTCAGCGAGTAGTTTCACGCCTTTTTCGACACGCGTGATTTCGCCGATGACATGCGTGGCGCGCTGGGCGGCTTCGGGGTCGATCTTGTCCTTGTTGGCTTCGAACTCTTCCCAAGAAACATCGCGCAGTGTCGTGACGGGGTGGTCGAGTAAGGCACCGAGTTCGGCGGCGGCTTTTTCGCAACTTTCGTGGCGTGCGTTGTAGGGGGAATCGGCCAGCGCATGTTTGATATGCGGATTGATCATCAGGAAGACGACATCACCGGGCAGTTTGACCGGACCGGTTTCCAGGCTCCGGAAGTCGCTGTGGATGAGGCCGTGGTGGACGCCGAAGATGCTGGAAAACTGGTCGAGTAGCCCGCAGTTGCATCCGGCGAAATTATTTTCGGCGGCCTGGGCGAGGATGCCGACCTCCTTCTTATCGAGTTTCTTTCCGGTGTATTCGAGCACGGCGTAGGCCGTGGCCACTTCGAGCGCGGCGGAGCTAGACAGCCCAGCGCCCATGGGAATGGAGCCGAGGAAGGTGCAGTCGACGGAATCGATTTCAACGTCTTGGCCGCGCAGGTAGAACATGACGCCCTTGACATAATTTGCCCACTGGACATTCTTGGGTAGGCGCTCGTCCGAGGCAGGGTCGAACTTGGTGGTCTCCATGAGATCACCGGCGGTCAAACGTACCCCGGGTTTGTCCGAAGCCGAGATGCAAAAGCAGTGGCCCATGTTAATGGCAGCGGAAAGGACGGTGCCTTCATTATAGTCGGTATGGTTCCCGAGTACTTCGACGCGACCGGGGGCATAGGCCACGGCCGTTGGCTTGGTTCCATAAGTCTGGGTATGGATATTGATGGCCTTTGCCACCACTTGTTCATCATGCATGTTCACTGTCCCTGAAAACTTAATCCGAGATAGTAGAGGTTTGCCGGAGGGATGGCTATTGAGATTTTTGAGAAAAAAGGGGCAATGAAATATTCAACCTGTCTTCTTTTTGTGTTTGTCCTCCTCCTGACCGGATGTCTTCTGAAGTACGAGGATGTGAGCGACGAGCCGGAATATGCGCCTCTCATTGGCACAAAGGAGTAACCCGTGCCGCCACTGTTTCCGCTCGATCCATTACCGGGGCGCAGAGGCTGGAGGCGGCTCTGAATCATCCAACCCCTGACTTCAGCCCGACGCCACCTCCGCCACGCGAAGCGAGACGATGCGAAGCAGGAAGTCAACTGCGCCGGAGAGCGCCCGCGAATGAGGGTTGAACTACTACTTCTTAGGTTTTTCCAAGGCGCGGATTAAGAGCTGGAATTCATCGGATTCGCGGAGTTGGTCGAATTCTTCACTGTCCATATAAGCGATGGCAGAGCTTGAATCGGTAAGTTGTATCCCGCGCTGGATGGCGGCCATGGCTTTATCCGGATGGGTGTTGTGCATCTCTGCCCGAGCCAACAGGAAGTACAGGACCGGAATGTCGGTGATTTGCATGGTTAGTCTTTCGAGCAACTCGGCGGATTGTTCCCAGCGGCCCAGTTTTGTGAGGTAGAGGGCGAAGCTGTACTGGGTGTCAATATCCATGGGCCGCAGGTCGATATATTTTTCATAGGCGACTACCGCGTCGTCTTCCCGTTCCTGTTCCTTGTAGAGAACCGCCAGGTTTTTCTGGGGCTCCGCATAGGTCGGTTTCATTTCGAGGGCCTGCTTCAAATAGCTCTCCGCCCGATCGTAGGCTTCGGCATGGATGCAGGCTGCGCCAAGATTGTTGAGCACCTCGGGTGTCAGATCCGCTTCCGAGGCATCTTCCAATAAAACGAGAGCCTTGTCGAAGTCCTCCAACTTGAAATAAAGTGCGCTCAGTGGTGCCTTCACGCCTTCAAGGTCGGGGAGGATTTCCAAAGCATTTTCGTAGTGCTTGGCGGCCACTTCGTTTTCACCCATGTTGGCCGCCTGCTTGGCGAGAATCAGATTGAAAGCGGCTTTTAGGATCCACTGGGAATTGAACGGACGCTCTCCCGTTCCGCTCCATTCCGGATTGCCGTAGTTATCGGGAAAGTCGAGGACCCATTGCGATTCGGATCCCAACGAATAGCGCGGGATATATCCCTGTGTGATGGATGTGGGGGAGGGATCCGTGGATTGGATTTCAAGGTATTCGCGCACGACCACGTATACTAGCGAAACGGATAGAACCAGCACGAGCAGGCCTAGGACGAAGTTGGTGAACTGGTGTCGCCGTATTTGGCGCTTGCGCTCTTCAAGAACTTCACCGGAAACCTGCGGTGTAAAGTCGTCCTTGGCTGTCTGATCGGTTGTGTAGATATCTTGAAGATGTTGGCGTTTTCCTGAGTCCATGCGTTTTTGTTCCCATATATTTAGAGTAAAGGCGCGGATTTTCCATAACCATGTTGCAAATGCAATCTTAATGTGTGCCGACGTTGGTTTCTGCAAAATGTTCACTTGACAGTTGTTTGATGATCTGGGCATATAGCATTAAATCATACTAAAAAAGTCCAATTTACTCGCAAGGAGAGCTATCTATGCTAATCGCGGTTCCGAAAGAAATTCTTCCCGATGAAAACCGGGTCGCTTTGATCCCGGCATCCATATCGGTACTGGCCAAGGCCGGGCTGGAGGTGATGGTTGAAAGCGGTGCGGGTGCGGGTTGCTTCTACAGCGACCGTGCCTATGAGGAGGCCGGCGTAAGGATTGCTCCGGATGCCGAAGCCCTCTATTCCGTCGCCGACATCATTTTCAAGGTGCGTCCGCCGGAAGCCGAAGAGGTTGGGAAAATGAACGAGGGCACGGTGTTGGTCTGCCTGATGGATGCCTTTTCCCGGCGCGACCTCATGGAACAACTGGCCGCAAAAAGGATCAGTGGCTTTGGTCTCGAATTCGTGCCGCGCATCTCCCGGGCGCAGAGCATGGATGTGCTCAGCTCGATGGCGGCGATTGCCGGCTACCGCGCGGTGATCGAGGCGGCCGGGCTGCTGCCGAAATATTTCCCGATGCTGATGACCTCTGCCGGAACAATTCCTCCCGCAAAGGTGTTTGTGATTGGCGCGGGCGTGGCGGGGTTGATGGCCATTGCGACAGCCAAGCGGCTCGGTGCGGTGGTGGAAGCCTACGACACCCGCCCGGTGGTGAAGGAGCAGGTGGAGAGTGTCGGCGCCAAGTTTGTCGAATTCGACCTCGAAACCGAAGGCTCCGAGGATGCGGGCGGCTATGCCAAGGCACAGTCGGCCGATTTCTATAAGCAGCAGCAGGAGCAGATGAAGGCCAAGCTGGCGGCCGTCGATGTGGTCATCACCACCGCCGCGATCCCCGGCAAGAAGGCACCGGTGCTGATTACCGACGACATGCTGCAAGCCATGCAGCCGGGATCCGTCATCATCGATCTGGCCGCCGAGCGCGGCGGCAACGCCGAAGGCGCGGTGGCCGGCGAAGTGGTTGAAAAGCACGGCGTAAGGATTGTCGGCTACACCGACTATCCCTCGCGCTCGTCGGTGCATGCCTCGCAGCTGTTTGCCAAGAATATCACCACCTTCCTTTTGAACATGGTCAAGGAAGGCGCGTACACGATCGACCTCGAGGACGAAATCGTAAAGGGCGCGCTGTTGGTGCACGACGGGCAGGTTGTCCATGAAATGATCAAGCCGCTGATGGAACAAAAAGGAGAATAACCGTGGAAGCACTCATTATTTTTGTGTTGGCCGTATTCATCGGCTACGAAGTGATTACGAAGGTACCGCCCACCCTGCACACCCCGCTGATGAGCGGTTCGAACGCCATTTCCGGCATCGCGGTTATTGGTGCCATCATCTGTGCCGGTGCCGGCGGAACCTCGTGGTTTGCCAACTTTCTAGGCTTTGTGGCGGTGGTGCTGGCCATGATCAATATTGTCGGCGGCTTCATGGTCACTGACCGCATGCTGCAAATGTTCAAACGGAAAAAGGGGTAGGCCATGGATTGGATTAATCTAGCCTATTTGGTCTCCGCCGTTCTTTTCATTCTGGGTCTGAAGGGTCTTGGTTCGCCCCGGAGCGCTCCGCGGGGCAACCTGCTCGGAGCCGTGGGTATGCTCATCGCGGTTGTGGCGACCCTGCTCGATAGAGGGGTGGTGGGTTATTCGTGGATCATCGCTGGCATCGTCGTGGGTTCCGCGATCGGCGTGGTCATGGCGAAGCGGGTGCAAATGACGCAGATGCCGGAGATGGTCGCCATCTTTAATGGATTCGGCGGAGCGGCCTCGCTCGTGGTTGCCCTGTCGACCTACATCATCGTTTCCGGAGGAAGCACCTCCTGGGCAATTGCGTTGGTGCTCAGCGCGCTCATCGGCGCCGTTACGCTAACCGGAAGCGTGGTGGCCTGGGCCAAGCTCCAGGGCTATGCCGACAAGGCCATGCAGCTGCCGAAGCAAGGCCTTTGGCGCGCCGGGTTGGGGCTGGCCATTTTGGTGCTGGCGATCCTGTTCGTCAACAATCCACACGCCGGCGGGTTCTACCTCTTTGCACTGTCCGTGGTGGCGCTCGGGATGGGTGTTCTGCTGGTCATCGCCATCGGCGGGGCGGACATGCCCGTGGTCATTGCGCTGCTCAACTCCTATTCCGGCCTTGCGGCCGCCGCCACCGGGTTCGTGCTCAACAACTATGGCTTGATCATCAGCGGTGCGCTGGTTGGTGCTTCCGGCATCATTCTCAGCCAAATCATGTGCAAGGCCATGAATCGTTCGCTCGGTTCCGTCCTGTTTGGCGGCGCGATGGTCAGCGAAGACCAGATGGCCTCCATCCCCGGCAAGGAGTTCTACGAAGGCAAGGTCAAGAGCTGCGGCGCGGAAGAGGTCGCCATGCTGCTGGAAAATGCACAGAAGGTGATCTTTGCCCCTGGCTATGGATTGGCCGTCGCCCAGGCCCAGCACGTTACGCAGGAACTCGCCTCGTCGCTTGAAAAACGCGGCATCGATGTCCAGTTCGCCATTCATCCGGTTGCGGGCCGCATGCCGGGGCATATGAACGTGTTGCTCGCCGAGGCCGAGGTGCCGTACGATAAGCTCATCGAAATGGATAATATTAATCCCGAGTTTTCCCAGACCGATGTTACCATCGTGCTTGGTGCGAACGACGTCACCAATCCTGCCGCGCGCGATGATCCGGCCAGCCCGATCTACGGCATGCCGATCCTTGAGGTCGACAAGTCCCGTACGGTCATCGTTATCAAACGCAGCCTCAGTCCCGGCTTCGCCGGCATCCCGAACCAACTCTTCATCAACGACAACAGCCTCATGCTCTTCGGCGATGCCAAAGCCGTCCTCCAGGATCTGATCCGGGCCATGAACGAGTTGTAGAAACAGGAGTCATGTCTCCCAGTTAACAGCCGAAATAATTAAGTGCAGGTTTCCCCGGGTTCGGATAGACTCACGCCCAGTAACGAATTGGATAGGGGCTTGTGCATGTTGGATAACGACGAACTACTGTGCGCTGATTTGCCGACGAAACCGGCGGCGGATGTGGGTGCGATTTTGGTGGCAGGGGCGACGGGCTACATTGGTGGGCGGTTGGTTCCTGAACTTATCGGGCGCGGCTACAAGGTGCGGGTGATGGTGCGCGCGCCTTCGCCCGAACACGCGGAGCGCTGGCCGGAGGCCGAGGTGGTGGTGGCCGACGCGTTGGAGGTCGAGCCGGTTTCCCGTGCCTTGAAAGGCATCCACACCGTTTTCTACCTGATCCATTCAATGCTTTACGGCCTTGATCAATTCAAGAACACCGACATCCAGGCTGCGGCAAATTTCCGCCAGGCCGCGGAACAGCGTGGCGTGGCGCGCATTATCTATCTGGGCGGACTGGGCGATACGCGCACAACGCTTTCAACGCATCTGACGAGCCGCCTTCAAGTGGCCGACGAGTTTTCGCAGGGACGCGTGCCGACAACCATTCTCCGCGCCGCGATCATCATTGGCTCCGGTAGCGCATCGTACGAGATGATCAACCATCTGGTACGCAGGTTGCCGCTCTTTCTTGTGCCTGTCTGGGCAAAGACCAAATGCCAGCCGATCGGGTTGCGCGATGTCATTAAGTCGCTCGTTGGCGTGCTGGAGCTTCCGGAAACGGCTGGCCAGACGTTCGATATTGGCGGTTCCGATATCCTGACCTACGAAAAAATCATTAAAACCCATGCCGAAGTGCTTGGGAAAAAACGGATCTTTATCCGTTCGCCGATCGCGAACATCAAGGTCTATTCCTACATCACCAGTCTTTTGACCCCTGTCCCGGCGGCCATCACATGGTGCCTGATGGAGAGCGTGACCCACGATGTGGTGTGCCAGGAAAACGATATCCTCGAATGGGTTCCCTTCCGCCGCATCTCCTGCAAGGAGGCGTTGGTGCTGGCCATTTCGCGGGAGGAGCAGGATGCCGTCCGCTCGCGCTGGTCGGACAACTATCCGCTGGACCACGAGCTGGCGATCAAGTTGCACGAACTTTCGGCGGCACCGGACTATTCAAGCTCCTATTCGCTGTTGTCGCATAAACCGGCCGAGGCGCTGTTCCGGTCCTTTCTCAAGGTGGGCGGCCGCGAAGGGTGGTTCAACAGCAACTTCCTTTGGCGTATCCGCGGAGCGCTTGACCGCCTGCTGATGGGTGTGGGGACTGCGCGTGGGCGGCGCAGCGCAACGACGCTGCGCGTGAACGATGTGATCGACTTTTGGCGTGTAGAAGCCATCGAGAAAAACCGGCTCCTGCTTCTGCGCGCCGAGATGAAACTGCCGGGGCGCGCATGGCTGGAGTTCAGGATCGATCCCGAAGGCGAACGGCAGAACCGGCTGACCGTTACGGCATACTACCAGTCGAAGGGACTTTGGGGGCGGATCTACTGGTACATCTTCCTGCCGTTCCACCACTTCATCTTCTACGACCTTATCAAGCAAATCGAAAAGCGCAGCCGGTAGCACTACCGCGGTGCGGTCTTCTATCGCATTGTGGTGCCGTAAGCATACAGCCGGGGTTCGGAAATGTTTCCGGTGTCTGTATGTCCCATGCCTCCGGCAGGCCAGCGGCCTGCGGTACACCGTATCGCCCGCTTCCAGCGGGCTTTGAAGCCGCCAAGATGGCGGCGATACGCCTGTGGGGATCGTTCCTCCGAAACACCGATTCCTTTCAGGTAAGCGGTCTCTCAACGGGCTGACAATCGAACAACTAGTCCGGGAACCGAAACAACGTGGAGATAGGCTGTTGAAAACAGCAGCGAAGCGGCAATTTAGGAATCTCAGCAGATTTTACTTATTGCCCCGATGATCGCTTTGGCGGCGCATTCAAGGTCGTCGACGTGGTGGGCGAGGGTGGTGGAAAGGCGCAGGCGGATGGCGGCTATGGTTTTTCGGAAATGCTCCAGCAAAGGCAACGCCCCTTGACTCGCGGAGCAAAGCACGTTCGGTTCCATGGTGTATCCGCTGGATCATATATCATATAACGATATATCCGTTTCAGCGGTTGAGGATGCGGTTGATTCCAGCGGAGAAGAGCTCCCACTTTTTTGCGCGGCGTTTGAGTTCGGTTCGGCCTTTTGCGGTGATTCGGTAGGTTTTCCGCTCGCGCCGTTCGCCGACGAGTTCCGTCCGGCTTTTGAGCCAGCCCGATTTTTCCAGTTGGGCGAGCAGGGGATAGAGAGACCCGAAGGAGGGTTGCAGGATGTGGCGGGAGAGGTCGGCCAGATCCTGCCGGATCCGGTAGCCGTGCATGGAGCCGTCAGTTTGAAGCAGTGCCAGAACGAGCATTCCGGTATGCCCCTTTACCATTTCACCATCAATATTTCGTTTCATACGTCTAATATATCATTATACGATATATGCGCAAGCCGCAAGCCGGGTGGGTTGCGATTCTGCGGGTTTGACGTAGATGGAGCACCTTGCTCCGTTGCGCATGCTCGGTGCGGTTGTTCGGATTCCCCGCAACATGTCCGTCCGAACGATGCGCGCTCCATCAGAATGGAAGCGCGTGCTACACCGTTGCAGTTTTTGGCCGGGGTTTTGCAAGGATCTCTTGCTATGTTTTCACTGCATCAACAATCAAATTTGCTGCGTGTTCGAGGTCGTCGACGTGGTGGGCGAGAGTGATGGAGAGGCGCAGGCGGGCGGAGCCGGAAGGAACGGTCGGCGGGCGGATCGCGGCGGCAATGATTCCTTGCTCGCGCAACTTCTGCGAAACTGCGACGGCCTTTTCGTTGTCGCCAATCACGATCGGGATGATTTGGCTTTGGCTTTGCAGCGTGTCGAGGTCGGTGGCGTGCAATAGCGATCGAAAATAGTCGGCGTTGGCCTGGAGAATATTTCCAAGTCTCGGGCTGGCTTCGAGCACATCCATGATGCCGAGTGCGGCACCGATGACGGCGGGGGGCGGGGCGGTGGTATAGATGAAGGCGCGCGATGAATGAACCAGTAGGTTGCGTAGCTTCTCGGAACAGGCGACGAACCCGCCGTAGCCCGCCATGGCCTTGCTCATCGTACCCATCGAAACGGTCACGGAGTTTTCCAGCCCATGCTCACGGACGAGCCCCGCACCGTGCGGCCCGAAGGTGCCGGTACTGTGCGCCTCGTCGACCATCAGCATGGCCTCGTGCTTTTCGGCCAATGCGGCGATGTCGGCCAGCGGGGCAATGTCGCCATCCATGCTGAAGACCGATTCGGTGATGACCAGTTTGCGCCCGCTACCGTCGGCATATTGTTCCAGCCGTTTTTCCAATGCAAGGACATCGTTGTGGGCAAAGCGGACGAGTCTGGCTCCGGAGAGCTTGCAGGCATCGATCATGCTGGCATGCACAAGCTTGTCGGCAAAGATAAGGTCGTCGCGCCCGGCGAGTACGGGGATGGTGCCGGCGTTGGCCATGTAGCCCGAGCCAAAGACGAGGGAAGATTCATATCCCTTTTCCTTGGCCAGCCGCGTTTCTAGTTCTTCGTGGATCGGTAGGGTTCCGGTCACGAGCCGCGAGGCGGTTGAGCCTATGCCGTATTGGTCCAGCGCCTCGCGCGCACAATCCATCACATGGCGGTGGCGGGCGAGGTCGAGATAGTCGTTGCTCGAAAAATTAAGCACCTCCTTTCCATCGACCTTGATCTTGCCACCCGTCTCGGGAAAGACGCGGGCATTTCGCTCCAATCCGTTGGACTTGGCCTCGTCGAGAATCGGTTGTATCCAGTCTTCACGCATGTTCTAACCACTAATTTCCACTAATCATCACTAATTTCGTTGGCAGGATATGTTTAACCACGAAATACCCAGCGCGGCATAGCCGCAACCAAATATTTTTTACCACGGAGGCACAGAGGCACGGAGCAATAGAAAACTCTGTGTCTCCGCGACTCCAGCGAAGCGGGTGGTGAAAAACGTACACGAAAAACAAGAAGAGTCGGTGGAGTCTTTCAGGAAAACGAAGAAATTATTCGCAGCCTTCGTTCCGTATTTTGCCGTGCTGGTGGGAATGTATTTGTTTCACAGCGCGTGGCTGGCGATTCTTCTCTATCATATCGGGGTTGTGGCGTTCTCTTTTTGCTTCGGGTAGCATGAATTGGGTAAATGATCTTTGACTTTCGACCTGAAGACCTTCGATGATCCTGTCTGTTTCAAATCTGGCGAACGAAGGAGTAGGGTATGGAATTCAGAATATTGGGAACAACAGGATTTAAAGTGTCGCCGATCACCATCGGAGCATGGCAGTTGGGCGGGCCGCTCTCTTTCGACAACAAGCCGGACGGCCATCCCGATCCCGGGAAAGAAAACGTCATCCGAATGATCCACGAGCTGGGTGATCGCGGCGTGAACGCCATCGATACCGCCGAACAATACAGCGCCGGTGAATCCGAACGCCGCGTGGGGGATGCGCTCGCGGGGCGGCGGGATCAATGGGTGATTTCCTCGAAGTTTGGTTATCGCGTTGGGCCGAACAATATCCGTGAGGATGACTCCAGCCCGGAAACCATCATGCCCAGCCTTGAAGGCTCGCTGAAGCGGATGAAGACCGACTATATCGACATCTATCTCTACCACTGCGCACCGGAAATTGAAAAAATCGAAGCCGGTCGGGTGGTTTTGGAACGGGCTAAGGAGGAGGGGAAAATCCGTTCCTACGGAATCTCCACGAATGATTCCGAGCTATTGGAGCGCATGGTCACGCACGACGCGGTCGAAGTGGTCCAATTTGCCACCAACCTGCTCGATGAGTATTCCAAGGTCTGGGAGCTCTGCCGGGACAACCATCTAGGCACACAGCTCCGTGGCGTGATGGCGCAAGGGCGGCTGAGCGGAAAATATTTTGGACAAACACCCGAATTCCGATCCGACGACAACCGCTCAATCTGGTGCAAGGACGAAGATTACTCGCGGTTTGCAGTTTTGGCCGAATGCCTTCCCGAGGGCATGACCATGGCGCAGGCGGCCATCCGCTGGATCCTCGACCATGCCGGAGCGCATACCATCTGCCTGGGTGCCAAGAACATCGAAGACTACCGCTCCGCCATCGCCGCCGCCGAAATGCCCCCGCTCGAAGACACAGTCCGTGCCAGTTTGGAACGGGTTGCCGCCAGCCTCTAATTTAGAGCCAGTCCTTGTTTACATCCACCGGGACGAGGGATAGTATCCGCCGTTTTATTCAAACATGAGGATATTAGTCATGAATTGGGGGGCGTTGGCAAACAGGATTCTGGATGGTGGCGATCCGATCACCCGGGAGGAGGCGTTGGCGGTGCTTAAATCGTCCGATGACGAGCTGCTGGATGTGCTACAGGCGGCCTATCGGATCCGAAAAAACTTTTTTGGCAAGAAGGTGAGCCTGCATGTGCTCAAAAACGCCAAGAGCGGTGCGTGCCCGGAAGACTGCTCCTTCTGTAGCCAATCCAAATCCGCAGCGACCGATGTAGAGGAATACCCGATGGAATCGGCCGATGAAATCGTGGAGGGAGCAAAGGACGCGATGGATATGCAGGCACTACGCTACTGCGTGGTCACCAGCTCTCGCGCTCCTTCCGAAAGTGAGATGCAAACCATCTGCGAGGCTGCCGCGAAAATCAAAGAGCAGAACCCGCAGCTCGAACTCTGCGCCGCCATGGGATTCCTGACCGAAGAAAAGGCGCAACGCCTCAAGGATGCCGGCGTTGATCGCTTCAACCACAATCTCGAAACCTCCTCTAACT
>DAOUQA010000159.1 GCA_030625905.1 Kiritimatiellales bacterium
CCATTGACGTTCATGATCTCCTCGGGAAGTTCGGTGGAGACAAAACAAAGCACCGAGTGAACAGGAATACCACCCTTGCCGGAATCATCGAGGAACTCCACGAGCTCGGTGGTGGCGGCCTTGACTTGCTTGAGCGGCGGGCGGGAAGGTTCCTTGCCGCCGGCATAGAGCTTGCCATCGCGGAACTCGACCGAGCCCTTCCAGTTCTTGGTCTCCACCACGAACACCCCGGCCGGGCCAACGATGATATGGTCGAAGTTTTGCTTCCCACCAACAAGCCGAAGGCCATTGAAAATGGTGTATTCCGAACTCAGGAACGCCAATTCGTGCGCCACCCACTCCTCGCCCTTGGCTCCCTTCAGGAAATTACCGAGCCGCCGGTCGCCCCACGCCAACAGGATGGCTGCCGCCACGGCAACGAGGAAAAAGAGAATGCCGACGTGCGACTGGCTCAGGATCGGTTGCGGCAACCAAGCGCGGACCAGATAGCCCGCGGCAAAGCAGATCAGCAATAGTGGCCAAAAGGCGCGCAGCAACCCCAAGACGCGCGGCGCCTCGCCGGGGCTACCGTAGACCTGCGCAAAACGACTACTCAATGATTCTTTCGTTGTTTCCATAGCTTCCAATGCTTTCCGCCTGCGGCGGTGAAGCGTTCCCTACACCCTTCGGAGTTCAGCGTTCCATGTTCAATATTCGAAATTCTGGGTCTACAGTCCCAGCACATCCTTCATGCTGTAGCGCTTTGGTTCCTTACCGGCCACCCATGCAGCGGCCTGCAGTGCGCCAATAGCGAAGACATCGCGGCTGGTGGCGCGGTGCGATAGCTCCAGCAACTCGCCCATGCCGGCCAGCATAACGGTGTGGTCGCCCACAATATCGCCGCCGCGAATGGCGTGGAAGCCGATTTCCTGCTCCGGGCGTTCCCCTGGCAGACCTGTACGGCCATCCGTCTGGACATCCTTCAGATCCCAGTCATAGCCGTTGGCGGCGGCACGGCCCAGCATGAGCGCGGTGCCGCTGGGCGAATCCTTCTTCATGTTGTGGTGGCGTTCGAGCACTTCGATGTCGTAGCCCTTTCCCTTAAGCGCGCAGGCACCGGCCTCGACCAGATTGCACAACAGGTTGATTCCAAGGCTCATGTTGCCCGAAAGCACCACGGCGGTCTTCTCGGCCGCCCCGTCAATGGCGGCCAGTTCCTCTTCGTTGAGACCGGTCGTACCGATTACCCACGCCGTACCCCACTCCGCGATACGCGGCGCATTACCGCCTGTGCCGTGGTGCGATGTAAAGTCGACGATCACATCGGCATCCTTGCCGACCTCTTCAAGATTGTTGATCAGATGAATACCCGCCTCTTTCGTTCCAGCCATCAGCCCAACATCTTTTCCAAGATCTGGAATATCCCACAGATCAACCGCGCCATGGAGTTCCAGTCCCTGAACTTTTTCTTCCATGATACAACGGATCAGGGCTTTGCCCATGCGGCCGCCTGCACCGAGGATGACTGTTTTAATTGCCATTAGAGTACTCCTGCATTCTCAAGCGTTGCGCGTAGCACGGCCTTGTTTTCATCCGTCGTCGAGCACATCGGCAGACGGTAGGTTTCTTCGAGTATTCCCTTCATCGCCATGGCGGCCTTGACCGGAATCGGATTGGTGTCGATGAACAGATCGTTAAACAGCTGGGCATATTTGCCGTGCAACGACTGGGCGGTTTCGTAGTCGCCTGCAAGCGCAGCCTGGATCAGCGCAACCACTTCAGCCGGGATAATGTTCGACGCCACGGAAATCACGCCGCAAGCACCCTCCTTGATCATCGGAAGCGCGAGCGCATCATCGCCCGATATCACCTCGATGTCGCACAGGCCCTTGATCGCCGTTACGCGCTCAACCGACCCTGCCGCTTCCTTGACGGAAACGATGTGTTCGTGCTGCGCCAATTCGGCGACCACCTCCAACGGAATCTCCTTCGCAGAACGTCCGGGTACGTTGTAGAGCACCACCGGCAAACCGAGATCGGCCACGGCGGAAAAGTGCTGGATCAAACCCGCGTTGTTCGGCTTGTTGTAATAGGGCGTCACTTGCAACGTACCATCCACGCCATACTCTTTTACTGCAGTGGTCAGTTCAACGGCCTCCGCCGTCGAGTTGGCACCGGTGCCCGCCATGATCTTGCAGCGACCGGCAGACTTCGCCGCCACGACCTGAATTACTTTCAAATGCTCATTCGGACGCAATGTCGGCGACTCGCCGGTTGTCCCGGTCGGAACGATGCCGTCCACTCCGCCTGCAATATTGAATTCAACCAGCTCTTCCAACTTCTGGAAGTCGACTGATCCGTCAGCGGAAAATGGCGTAACTAGCGCTGTGTATACCCCTGTAAAATACATTTTCTTCTCCAAAGCAGACGAGGCTTCCAGCCTCGTCTATATTTTATGATTCGAAGGACTGTAGTCCTTTAAAGTCCAGCGTTGCAAAATAATCTTCAACCGTTTCAGCACGGCGGATCTGGACGACTTCGCCGTCTTCGCGCAACAGCAGCTCGGCGGAGCGCAGCTTGGCGTTGTAGTTGAAGCCCATGGCGTGGCCGTGCGCACCGGCGTCGTGGATCACCACAAGATCACCGATATCCACCTTCGGGATAGCGCGATCGATGGCAAACTTGTCGTTGTTTTCGCAGAGCGACCCAGTTACGTCGCAGACAAAATCACAGGACGCATCTTCTTTGCCCGACACGGTGATGTGGTGATAGGCACCGTAGAGCGCCGGCCGCATCAGGTTGGTCATGCAGGCATCCAGCCCAACGAACTGCTTATAGGTGTTCTTTTCGTGCAATACGCGGCTGACCAGCCAGCCATACGGTCCGGTAATCATCCGTCCGCACTCCATATTCAGATCGAGCGGAGCAAGACCCGCCTTTTCAATTTTTTCTTCATACAGCTCCCGGATGCCCTCGCCGACAAACGTCAGATCAACCGCCTGTTCCTCCGGTTTATAGGGAATGCCGATTCCGCCGCCAATGTTTATAAACTCGACCTTAACACCCAGTTCTGTGGAAAGTTCCGCGACCAGATCAAAAAGAATGTGCGCGGTTTCAACGAAGTAGGAGCCGTCCAGCTCGTTCGACGCCACCATCGTATGCAGGCCAAAGCGCTTCACGCCCTTGTCGCGCAGAATCCGGTAGCCCTCGAAAAGCTGCTCGCGGGTAAAGCCGTACTTTGCCTCTTCCGGATGGCCGATAATCGTATTGCCGCTTTTGAGCGGGCCGGGGTTGTAACGAATGGAAATCGCTTCCGGCAGGCCGGCGCACTGTTCGAGATACTCAATGTGACTGATGTCATCCAGATTGATGATCGCGCCCAATTCGGTTGCTTTAACAAGCTCGTTCGCCGGCATGTCGTTTGCACTGAGAATAATCTCTTCACCCGAAAGGCCTATCGATTCAGCCAGCATCAGTTCGGGAAGCGACGAACAGTCCGCACCAAACCCCTCGGCTTTCAGGATTTTCATCAGATATGGGTTCGGCGCGGCCTTTACCGCAAAATATTCCTTAAACCCCGGATTCCATGCAAAGGCCGCCTTCAGCCGCTGCGCATTTTCACGGATCGCCTTTTCGTCATAGATATGGAACGGTGTCGGGAAGCGCTCCGTCAGTGCCTCCAGCTGTTCGCGGTTCAATGGAATCTTTTTTTCTGCCATCGTCTTCTCCTAAAAATCAATGCGCGGAACCATACACGAAACCTCTGCGTTTCAAAGCATTTGAAATGCGGCCTTCCAGTGCTTTTTCCGCCCTTTCCCAATTCCGCCTGCAATCCAAACCGACAATCGTGCATTTGGATTGTCGTCGCGACCGGCGGGGTCTTGGCCCCCTTCTACATTTTCCGTGTAGCCGCGATCCAAGATCGCGGGGCGTACGCAACGCAAGCCGATCCGCCGAAAGGCGGGGTCTTGGCCCCCGCCCTACAATCCGTGTAGCCGCGATCCAAAATCGCGGAGCGGACACAAAGCCGCCGCTACATGGTGGATGCACAAAAAAAACGGTCGCAACGCTATGTGCCGCTAGTGGCTACAATGAAGCCGCCGGACTTTTCGTCGCGCTGGAACTCGATCAGCCCGCGAACCTTCGCCTCTTCGATCAGTTCCCCGAAGGAGCGGAAACCGTAGTAGGACTCGGTAAAGCCAGGTTTGCGGCGTTTGAGTGCCTGCTTGATCATTGAACCCCAGATGCGATCCTCCTCACCGCGCTCCTGCAGAAGCGCCTCGTAGGTTTCCGCCACCAGCTCGCAGGCCTCTTGCTTCTTGTCGTCGGCGGGCAGCTGTTTCTTGGCGACTTCCTTCTTCGCGGTTTTCTTGGCCAGGGCTTTGGGTGCCGCTTTCTTCCGGGGCTGGGAGGGCTTGACGAGGTCGTCGTAATAGATGAACTCATCGCAGTTGGCGATCAGCAGGTCGGAGGTTGAATTCTTCACTCCAACGCCGATGACGGTCTTGTTGTTTTCGCACAGCTTGCTGACCAACGGGGAGAAATCGGAATCGCCGGTAACGAGCACAAAGGTATCGACGTGCTCCTTGGTGTAGCAAAGGTCGAGCGCATCGACCACCATGCGGATATCCGCCGAATTCTTACCCGACATGCGTACATGGGGAATCTCGATCAACTCGAAGGAGGCCTCGTGCATGGAGCCTTTGAACTCCTTGTAGCGTGCCCAGTCGCAATAGGCTTTTTTCACGACAATATTGCCTTTCAGCAAAAGCCGCTCGAGCACCTTGCCCATGTTGAACTTGGGAAAGTCGGTTTCCTTAACCCCCAGCGCCACGTTTTCGAAGTCGCAAAAAACCGCCATGACACGGGTCTCATTCTGATTGTTCATTTCTTTTCCTCATAGGAGCGCTGGCGTGCCTTCATCGTCGCCAAAACGCGCAGGCGCAGGGCATTGATTTTGATAAAGCCCGTGGCATCGGACTGGTCGTAGCCGCCCGCCTCGTCGAAGCTGACGAGTTCGGGGCTGTAGAGCGAATAGGGCGACCGGCGGCCACAAACATGCACGGCTCCC